>JAHQVL010000204.1 GCA_019634345.1 Rhodothermaceae bacterium | reverse complement strand
CTATTTAATGCATCATGCATAGCAACATGCATCATGACCGTGGTCCTAAGCCCTTTCAGCGTGAGAAACCCGTCCTCTTTTTCAGCAATTTCAAGTACGGATTGATTCCATTTAACCACAGCTTCAGCAGGAAACCTATCCTGCGCACGCACCTCAGGACTGAGTACGACGGAAAGGATCAATAAAATTAACGATATATGACAATTCATAACAGAAGGAAGTTGACTGTTTCAATTTCGATTCGTTAATAATGTATCTCCGTTCACCTCGCTCATCCACTACTTTTTTTGTAGTGACTTGAATTTGACGAATTATGCAAAAGGGATACGGGCAATATTGCCCACTGGCAATAGCCATGGAGTTACTCGGCCAGCGATGGACCGTCCTCGTTATCAGCCGCATTATTGATGGATGCCACACGTTTAATGAGATTCACAGAGGTGTTCCTAAGATCTCCCCTTCTCTCCTCTCGCAGCGATTAAATGACTTAATCGAACACGGGATTGTCCGAAAGGAAAAACAGCCGGGCAAAAACACGTTTAATTACTACGTGACTGAAGCCGGGCAAGACCTCGAAGGCATTATCATGAACATCGCTGTTTGGGGTCAACACTGGGGGCGCGACATGAAGATGGAGGACCTGGACCCGGCATTCCTCGCGTGGAGTATGCACACCCGAATCAATTCTAGTGCAATGCCTCCCGGGCGAACCGTACTGGAGTTTGAATTTACCGGCATCCCCCACGAATTGAATCGATTTTGGCTTGTCAACACAGACGGCAACGTCGATATGTGCCTCAAGCACCCTGGCATGGAAACCGACTTGCTCATCACCGCAGACCTGAAAACGTTCGTTGAAGCATGGAGAGGCTTGAGAGATCTCCGCGCCGAAATAAATGAACGACAAATTAATTTGACCGGGCCTTCCGAGTTGAGAAAAGCCTTCCCAGACTGGCTATTGCTTAGTTCCCTGGCGCCTTATGCGAGGAAGAGGGCGGGTGAGGAACGGGCGCTGGTGGGTAATGTTTAATGTTTAATGTTTAATGTTTAATGTTTAATGTTTAATGTTTAATGTTTAATGTTTAATGTTTAATGTTTTGTGACCCCAGATAACCTGATGCGTTACAACGTTAAACATTAAACGTTGAACTTTAAACACCCTAAGCTTGCTCACCCAGCCGCCCTTCAATCCGCTGCAGTGTATCTCTGATATCAGCCAGCAATGCTTCAGTGGTTCCGGAGGTCATAGCAGGGAGAGCGGTAGTTGGGGTTGAGCCGTCGCTTAGTTTTGCGACGAGCGTATCGCGTTGGCCGAGGACTGCTTCACGGAAGGTTTCTACGTCTTTAATTCCCTCCAGCTTGATCAGCGACCCAGCAGATGACTGTCCGGCTGTTTCCAGAGAGAGGGCATGAAGGCCGTAAAGGCGCATGAGAGGCCCTTGGACCAATCCCATATCTGTAATCTTATCAAGGGGGACCGTTTTTTCAACCCGTACCAAGATCCCTTTGGACACGCGTACGTTTTTCTCAGTCAACGTACAGCGCATCCGGTTTAAATAGCGCCCCGTTATTTTATTTCCAAAGATGAACCAGAACGGAAGGAGTGGAATTCCGACTATCGAGAACAACAATACCAATCCGCCATTAAGGAGCCAGTATGTTCTAACTTTGGGAGTGAATTCAGCATCCCAAATGATTTTCTCCTCTTTTTTTTCAGCCATAATAATGAAAGGTTAAAGGGTGGGTAATACCTTAGTCCTCTATGGGCAGCACTTCAAGGTCCGCCTGCTCAACAGGTTCAGAGGAATCCGCAGAACTGGATAGCAGAATCCAACCTAGAATTCCACTTGCCAACGAAGCCGTCAGAATACCCAACTTGGCAATTTCCAAGGTTTTGGGATCCGAGAACGCCAGATTAGCAATAAATAAAGCCATTGTAAAACCAATACCTGCCAATGCACCCGCACCAATGATATGACGCCAGGACACGCCTTTAGGCAACTCGGCAATTTTTGTCTTAACAACAATCCAGACCATAGCAACAATACCAAGTGGTTTACCAGCAAATAACCCGAGGAATATCCCCCAGAATACCGCATTGGACATCAACTCGCTCAGTACATCTCCAGCAATGGCTACCCCTGCATTTGCAAGCGCAAAAATCGGCATCACGCCAAACGCAACCCAGCTGTGCAACCCATGCTCCATCCGTTCGAGAGGGGTCTGCGCTTGCCTGCTTGCTACTTCCAGATAATGAATGGCTGTCCGCTGGTCTCCTTCATTACCCATTTGATCCCGCACTTTCTCGATAAACTTCTCTCCTTTTTTGAGAAACTCACCCGTTCCCATGTTTGCTTGCGCTGGAATGGTTGCAGCAAACAAAACCCCTGCAATTGTAGCATGAACACCGGACTTCAGGAAAGCCACCCAGGTTGCAATCCCCAACAAAACGAACAGTACTGTTTTGTGAATACCGAGCCTGTTCAAAAGCACAGCGACACCTAAGAACACAAACCCGATCGCAAGGCTGACAAAAGAAATCTTGGCGGTATAAAAAAGAGCGATTACCAAAACGGCCATCAAGTCATCGACGATAGCCAAAGCCGTTACGAAGATTTTGAGGGAAAGCGGCGTCTTTGAACCAAGCAATGCAAGGACACCAAGTGCAAATGCAATGTCCGTAGCCATGGGCACCCCCCAGCCGCCTACTTCAGCGGTACCAAGATTCAACCCAACATAAATAAGCGCCGGAATTACAGCCCCACCAAGGGCTGCCATTAACGGCAAAGCGGCTTTCTTAGGGGAAGACAGTTCACCACTAATCAACTCCCTTTTTATCTCTAACCCGACCACAAAGAAAAAGATGGCCATCAATCCATCATTCACCCACAGGATCAACGGCTTGCTTATTCCCCCTCCCCCAATCTCGACGGTAAAATACGTTTTCCACAGGTCAGTGTACGATCCAGAAAACCCAGAATTAGCCCATACCAGGGCGATGATCGTACATAGAATCAACAGCAAGCCGCTCCCGGCTTCTCTATTAAAAAACTCCTGAAAAGGACGAGGAATGAGCGCTTTATTTAAGCTTTTCATGATAATATGTTAAATCCCTATCGGGATTATGAGTCAGTTGGAGAGTTAAGTACTTACACCAGGCGTAGACGCATTCGCTATATACTCACGGAAGAGCATACGTATGTCTTTGGGATCACCAATGATTGTAAGCCGGTCGTTTTCTTCGAGAATTGTGCTTCCATGAGGGATGTGGGTTTGGCCGTCTCTTCGAACCAGCACCACCAGTGCACTTTCAGGCAAATACACCTCTTTAAGTGCTTTACCTATCAGCTTCTCCGCCGGCATTCCCGCCGTCAATCTTAGGGACAAAAATCGTTCGTCTCTCAGGAGAATTTCTTTAAGGGCTTGCTCATTCTTTACTGAACGCCAGTTTTCTATGAAATCTTCTGCATCAACACAAACAGCTATTTGAGCAAGTAATCGAAGGTGCTGCCTTGCATTCTCCTCTTCACTGATCAGCATAAACAAGGCATATACAGGCCCTTCTTCTATGAGATGAGCATCTGCATTTTCATGGCCCGTGTTGATGCCATCCATAGAACGAACAACAACCATAATCGGGTGCTCAATACCTGCAAGGTGCATATGAGGCAAAGACACTCCTTTTGCTATAGGGAGGCTTCCTATTTCTTTAACTTCAGCAAATCGCTCCATCAATTCATCCTGCCTATCAGGCATCATGGCAACGACTTTGCTTGACACCAAATCGACCACTTCATTAAATGACTTTATCTCATGCTGGCAATCAATAACGGGTGCATTTGCGACAATCTGCTCAAAAGGATCCTTCTCACGCAGTCCTTTTTCCTTTATAATGGACCGAAGCTCTACGTCAAGATCTCGGTAGATACGACGGCCTAAGTGCGCGAACCAATGATAAATGGCACCATCTCTCACCACGCGTTTTCGGGCGTAGTAATGGAACCAGACCAGGCACAACACGACAATGCCTAACGTAAAGAGCGATGCGAGCCATCCCATAGCAATAATCAAAGCGAGTGATGCAATCATGCCAAATATTTGCATCCAGGGATACCAAGGAGACTCAAACCCAGGATCGTAAGCCGTAATGCGGCTCTCTCGCATCACGATAACTGCAAAATTTACCAGAACAAAGATAAAGAGTTGAAATGCACTTGCGAGTTTGGCTATTCCCTCTTCATCCAGAAAAATGATGAAAAGTATGATTAGAACTGAGGTTAACAAGATAGCAGGAACAGGTGTTTGAAATCGCCCCAGCTTTGCCAAACCACTCGGCACGAGTCTATCTCGAGCCATTGCAAAAGGATACCGAGATGCAGCTAATATGCCCGCATTTCCTGTAGAGGCAAATGCGGCAGTAGCAGCAATAACAACAAGCAGGACACCTATCCCCGACGAGGGCCATGTCATAAATACTCTACTGGCACTTGCAACAGGAGTTAAGTCTGAATGCAAATCAGCTGAATCCATAACTGCAACAATGATAAAAATACCGATGACATAAATCACTGTTGTCGAAGCGAGTGACAAGATCATTCCCAAGGGCAGATTTCTATCAGGGTTTTTCACCTCTTCAGCAACACTAGCTACTTTCGTTAAGCCCGCATAGGACACAAAGACAAACCCAATCGTAGCCAACAATCCTTCAACACCATAAGGCATGAAAGGTGTAAATTTTTCCTGCATGCCAGCTTGAACATCTGCCGAGAAAAGGGCACCAACACCCTGGACAATGAAATAAACCAGAACAGCGACCAATATGCTAACCAGCACTCTTTGAAGGCCCGTCGTCTCCTTGGCTCCAAAAATATTGAACCCCATAAACGCAACTGTTAAAGCAATTGCTACCGGTTTTATGGGTAAGTCAAGATAAATAGTTAGATAGGCCCCAATCCCAATGAGCGCAAATGCCGTTTTCAGCACCAATGCTAAATACGTACCCAGGCCCCCTATTGTACCAAACATCGGCCCCAGGCTACGGTCGAGGAAATAGTACGTCCCTCCAGCTTTAGGCATAGCAGTACTTAGCTCAGCCTTGCTAAACATTGCAGGCAATATTAAAATGCCAGCAATTCCATAAGCCAACACCACGGAAGGGCCTGATTTTGCGGCAGCCAAGCCGGGCAACAAAAAGAACCCAGAGCTAATCATGGCACCGGTACTTATCACATACACATCAAAGAGCCCAAGCTCTTTTTTCAAACGATTATCCTTCGATTTTTTTGCCATATTACCTGACTAAAACACATTGGGACTTACAAAGAAGCTTTTTCAATAGGCCCGACTACAATTGGAGTGACTGGATGATCCAAACGAGAAGCAATGCCCTCAGCACTGCAACGGAAAATAAAACACAGCTCAACATAATGGCAATCAGCCACGTTCAGAAAGGGTATGACGATGTGCAAGCCATGCTTTTCTGGCACATGCCTGGATCTGGGACCAGTGAAATGGAATAATTCCTAACATCCTCATGGGCAAACGGTGGCGGATATTGGATTGCGTTGGGGCAGTACAATCAGTGGTGATCGGCCTATGTACTCGAAGAGCTACAAAATGTGCCCATTACAACAGCTCATGCTGATGTCTGCATCGCTTTCTCACAATCTTTTCATCCCCAATGCGTCCTTATTTCAGCAGGGTCATGACTCGCGAAGCGCCTGGCTCGCCATCTAAGCTCAATCGATAGAAGTATACCCCTGATGCTACTGCAGTACCTCGGTCATCCCTTCCATCCCAGATATATTCGTATCGGCCGGCTAACTGGCTTCCACTAAACAGGTCGATTACTTTTTGACCCAGGATATTGTACACACTCAACGCGGCTTCTCCCGAACGCCCCAACTCATACACAATGGTTGTAGTTGGATTAAAGGGATTTGGAAAATTGCCTACCAACGAGAAATCACTGGGAATGGATTGTTCATTCTCAACAGCCGTTGCAACGCCATTTTCTTCGCCTGGCGTAGGGTCGCCAAGCACCCAGTTGCCTGCACCAGGCACCCCGTTATCCACATACTGCATGCTTTGCCCTGCTGAAGGAGCTGCAACAAATTCACTGGCGGTCCAAATGCCAGCAGTTTCTGCAACCCTGGCCCTTCGATGATCGCCAACACCCCACTGCATATAATCAATCAGCCGGGTCTCGTCGTCAAAATCAAATGTCCCAGCGTTATATAAACCCACCTCCGCATCATTTGTGTTGTTATTGTCAAGGTTGGTCCACGACACAACAAGATATTCTCCTCCTGCAATCTTAGTACCGCCTGCCAGTGCGGGTAACGCTCTTATTTCTGGGTATTGAGGAAAATCACATAGGATCAATAATCCAACATCTACTGAATCAGCACCTGCATTGTACAACTCAACCCACTTCTCCGCCCCCTGAAAAGCGACATCATTGGTACCCACTTCATTAATGCGCACCTGCGCAAAACTGGAAGGCACAACCAGTGATACAAGAAAGATAAAAAACAGTACGTGTAGCGTTCTTTTCATACTGATATAGAATAGTAGTCACGAAAGACGGAGACCTGATTTCAGATAAGATATAAACGGTGTTAATTAATCCTTTAGTATCAACATACAATTAATCATTCTACAAAACGAATCTATTTTGCCTTCTGCCTCCCTTTTTGCCGGGCAGAGACAGGATCTGTATCATAGCCAAGGTCATCGATAGGTATCCGCTCCTCTTCATGGATCATAGAAGCATCCACGTGCTCCTTTTGCTCATCACTTCCCAGTGTACGCGCAATGATATCATCCATTCTTTCCGATTCTGTTTTGTGCCAGCCTGGCAAGCGGCGAGCACTAAACCCCCCTGCACCAAGCCCGATGGCTGCTAATATGAACCCAATAAGCGTGTCGTCCATTTGAGTCATGAACCGTCCTTTTGTCATGAGAATGGCCATAAACATCAAGCTCATAAACACAAATATCCCGCCCATCACCATCGAGATCGCAGCGATGCTATTTGTCTTTTCAATTCGCAATCGATAATCAGATCCTGCTGGCTCTAACCGAACATGCATGTTCTCACTCGTCCACGTCCGCACTCTGCCATCCTCTTTTGTTGAACCAATTACACCAAACGTGTCGTGCAGATCGACAACCAGGCGATCCCAGTCCGAATCTCCAAACCCACCGGGCACCGTGACAACGCGCTTTACTTCTATGGGCAACCCGACCAGTTTTTTCTCACCTGATGGGCTATGACGTGCATCCACTTTAGCGGCTGCCCTTGAGATAAATTCAGGTGTTATGCCGACCTCTTTCGCAATTTCTTCTATCTCTGAAAGGGTCAATCCTTCTCCAGACGAGACGTTTTGCTGAGCCACCTCAAAATCTTCGGCAGCCTGCTTAAATATCGCAGCGATTTCCTTTTCGTTATACTTTTTTTCAGTGCTCATTGCTACTTGAATCGTTCCTTTCCTACCTCAGCATATACTATACGGCGCAACACAGATCACGTTGCATGCCTGTTGCCAACCAGTACCCCTGCAGTAGTAAAATGATTTAACGGTGTATCAAAGTTTTTAACTATTCCGTAGGGAAGGCTTATACTCTCACACCTGTACAAAACAGGTGCATTGAATATATTGATCTAATAAAAAGAGCAAAATAAAGGTAAAGCATGAAAGCAGCTTTATATAGAGAATACGGATCTCCCAACGTAGTTCACATCGAAGAATTACCTTTGCCGGAGGTAGAGAGCAACGAAGTAAGGGTGCGCGTCCACGCGACAACCGTCTCGTCTGCTGACTCTCGAATTAGGGCAATGCGGATTCCAACGGGGTTCAAAACTCTTTCACGGCTAATCTTTGGTATCACGCGTCCTAAAAACCAGGTATTGGGCAGTGAATTTTCAGGCACCATTGATGCAGTAGGACCTGACGTCACTCAATTTAACGTTGGTGACTCCGTATTTGGAGCGTATGAAGGAAGAGGAACCCATGCAGAATACTTTTCAATGGCTGAAGATGAGGCCATTGAACATTTACCCGCTGGATTTACCCATGAAGAGGCAGCAGCTCTCCCTTTTGGCGGCTTAACATCCTTGATTTTCCTACGTGATTTCGGACACATCAAAGCCGGCCAAAACGTGCTTGTGATTGGGGCCTCAGGATCTCTGGGTTCTGCCGCCATTCAATTTGCTGCTCACTTTGGGGCTGAGGTTACTGGGGTGTGCAGTACCAAGAATGTTGAACTCGTACACTCCCTAGGCGCTTCGAGAGTGATCGACTACACCCAGTCAAACTTCGCTGATGAGGGCGAACACTATGATCTCATCTACGAAACGGTAGGCAAAGTACCCTTTTCAGAATGCAAAAAAGCATTAAAGCCAGGAGGGTCCTGCTTAATGGCCGTAGCTGGTATCCCCGATTACCTTCGCATGCTCATAAATCCGATTGCTGGTAGCAAAAAACTGGTAACAGGCGTGGCAATCTTCAAGAAAGAATCGCTTTCTGACCTCAAGAAACTCATGGAGGAAGGCGCCATCAAATCCGTCATCGACAGTATTCACACATTGACTGACATCACGAAAGCCCACGCCCTCGTTGATACCGGACACAAAAGAGGCAGCGTAGTCGTTCGGGTCATTGACTAAGTGGCATCGACTAAGTGGCATCGACTAAGTGGCATCGACCCTACAGGGATAATTACATCTCTGCTTTGGGTTGCCTGTAGAAAATCTTGCTTACAATTTTCCACTCG
>JAHQVL010000019.1 GCA_019634345.1 Rhodothermaceae bacterium | reverse complement strand
GTCCTGTCCTTGAACCCGAAAACAACGTCTGCTACATCCCGAACATAGATGGGTTGGAGATCCGGTGCATCAATCACAAGGTCAAGAATCTCTTCGGGCCGCTTGATCTCTCCGTTGACGCGGACAAGGTAGTTCGTTTTGTCTACATCAACAGAGCCACCAGGGATATTGGTGTTCTCTTCCTGAATGGTAAAGATGACATCTTCAAACGAAAGGTTATATCCTTGCAGCTTATTCAGGTCAACGTTAACCTGCACTTCTCGTTCGAGCCCGCCAATCAAATCCACTTCAAGTACTGAGGGAATGCCTTCTAATTCTTCCTGTAGCTCTTCAGCAACTTCTTTGAGCCTGGCAAGAGAATATTCTGCTGCCAGGTTAATGGACATGATGGGAAATTCCTGGACGTCAATCTCACTAATAATGGGCTCTTCGGCCTCTGAGGGAATTTCTGTTTTTGCAATATCTACTCGATCCCTCACTTTTTGGAGCGCATCATCAATAGAAACATCAGGGTCAAATTCTATGACTACGGTAGACACGCCTTCCGTAGACGTGGATCGAATTTCTACGATGCCATTTACACTCTGAACTTCAAGCTCAACGGGTTGAGTGATAAGGGATTCAATGTCATCCGGACTGGCGCCAGGATAAACAGTAGTTACCACAATATTCGGGATAGCAATAGATGGGTTTGCTTCCTTTGGGATGGTCTGATAACTAATGAGACCTCCGATAACAAGTACGAGTGTCAGAATGACGATGCTCGTTCTATAGCGGATGGCCAGATTTGTGATTTTCATGGTCTCTTCGCTGTGGCTAATAGGTGTTTATGGCCTTAGGAGAACTAAAGTTGGTGTTAGAGGGACGCAACGGTATCAGAAGAGCTATTAACAACTTCTACTGCATCACCATTTGTAAGATTGTATTGACCGTTAATGACAACTTGGTCGCCGGCTTCCAGGCCACTTTCTACAACGACATTGCCTTCGTATGAAGGGCCTAGCGTTACAATTCGGCGTTCAGCAATCGCTTGTCCTTCGTTGTCATCAACAACTACAAATACAGTATGGCCTTCTTCATTTAGCGGAACAGCCGCCTGAGGGATTACCAATACGTCTTTGATCTCATCTCTTGTCAGAAAGAGGCTGGCAACCATTTCTGGTTTAAGGTTTTGATCCGAGTTATCGAGGATAATCTCTATAGGGAACGTCCGGCTCATTGAGTTAATGGCATTACCTACAAACGAGACCGTTCCAGTTCGTTCTGCGTTTCCGTAGTTGTCAAACGCAATTCGGACGGGCGTCCCTTTCTCGATTTCGTTGGCATAGCGCTCCGGGACGCCTGCTACAACCTTTACTCGCCGTGTGTTCACGACTCGAACAATGGGGCTACCTGGAGTTACTTGCTCTCCCAGCTCCGCAAAATACGTTTCAACGGTACCACTAAAAGGAGAAGAGATGCGTGTATTATCAAGTTGCTCTTTGAATTGAGCTACAAGGGCCTTGGCCTGGCTCAACTGGCCCGCAGCCTGGTTGTATTGAGCTCGGACGTTTTCAAACTCTAAGGCACTGATAATGGAATCCTCAAAGAGGGGCTCTTGCCGCTTGAAGGTGTCGTGGGCGAGGTCATACTGTGCTTTGGCCACTTCAAGTTGAGCAACGCCCTGCATGTAAGAGGCATGCAATAGTGTGGAGTCAACAAGTGCAATTACACGATTGCTTCCAACGTAGGCGCCACGAGGTACACGGAAATTGATGGTTCCAGCTACCTGGGCAGATACTGTGGCGTCATTATAGGCCTCGATTGTACCTGTAATTTCAATCACATCTTCAAACGAAGAGGGGTTTACAAATACTGTTTCGATGCGTACTTGCCGTCGGTTGGTCGTCTCAGTCGCTTCGGCAACCTGTTCTGGAGCTTCTGCTTCAGCCGCTTCTTGCTGGCTACATCCTGCAAAAAGAAGTACACCAAGCAATAGAGTAAGGGAGGTGATGGATGTACGAGTCATGGTCTATATGTAGTTCAAAGTTCAACGTTCAATGTTCAAAGTTTTCTTCGACTCACAGTTCAAAGCTCAACCAACATTGAACTTTGAACCTTAAGCATTGAACTAATTATTAAATGTTAGTCTAAAGTCTTCTGGTGTGGCCAAGGGCATGCCGATGGCGGTTTCGAAGGCGCTCTGTGCCCGTAAAAAGTCGTGGACAGCTTGCAGGTAATTCAGTGTGCTTTGGTCAAGCTGCTCAGACGCGTTTCGTTCTTCTAGTGGACTGGATACACCCTCTGATAATCGTTTCTGCGCGAACGAATAGCTCAGTTGAGCGCGGTCTACATTGCGCTCCTGACTTGCAATCTGCAGGCGTGCTACTTCCAGGTTTCGCATTGCAGCAGTGACTTCTTGGCGGATGTTCTGTAGTTGCTGTTCGTATTGAATATTGGTGCGTTCTGCCTGGATTTTCTGTTGCTGAGCGCGTTGCCGCGTTTGAAATCCATCAAAGAGGCGCCAGTTCAATTGCAAGCCTACACTGAAAGCCTGGTCCCAGTAATTGTCGCTGAAGAACCCATTGGTCTGTTGGCTAAACGAAAACGGATTGGTAGGGTCGCTAAGAACAAAGGTTCTGTTGCTGGGGACGTTACCTATATAGCTGTAATTAGCAAAAGCACTTAATGTAGGCAGGTAACCGGTACGGGTCACTCGTGAATTAATGCGCTGCAACTCCATGGTGGTTCGCAGTTGCTCCAGGTCAGGCCGATGTTGCAATGCGAGGCTCACGGCATCACTTGTGCTTATCGTCTGGAACGAACCGCGATCTTCAGCTTCGAGATTACCCACCAACCGGATGGCCTGGTCGATCGGAATACCCAGCAATTGCTTCAGTTGGTCTAGAGACGTTTGCATCATGTTTTCTGACTGAAGCGCAGCTGTTTGGAGATTAGCCAGTTCCACTTCGGTAGTGAGCCGTTGAAATTTTGGCGTGACCCCTTGAGAAACCTGCCGGCCCAACTCCGATAGCGTCTTCTCTGTACGCCCTACACTTTGCTGTGAAACAGTGTGTTGTTCTACGCTAAGTAGTGCTCCGTAGAAAGCGGCCTTCACGTTATCGATCAAGATTTGCTCCTGGCGCTCCAGGCTTTTTGCCTGTGCTGTTTCAGCATACCTGGAGGCTCCCTTAACAGCAATGAAGGCGCTGAAATCCAGCAACTTCTGTGAAACAGTGAGTCCACTTTGGAATTGATTCGGGACAGCAAACGGGTTATCGCTCACTTCAACGACGATACCTGCTTCATCAAGCCCCTGTTGTTGCCGCTGTGCAAACTCGATGAAAGACAGTGGATCTGTATTCATGTTGTTATCCGTCCGAGCCTGCTCATTAAAGGCTAACCACTCCAGAAAACCCAGGCCTGAAAACAAGTTGTTGGCGGAGCTTCCCGAGAAAGGGTTAGGGGCTTCGATATTACGCGTATAACTCGAACTGATGTCGACTTGAGGATACAGTTGGCCTCGTGTTTCTTTTATTTGAGCCTGAACCTCGGCTACGCCCAATCGAGCATCTCGCAATGTATAATTATTGATATACGCAATTTGTAAAGCCTCATCGAGCGTAAGGGAAATAGCTTCATTTGAAGCCTGGAACAGTTGCGCAGATTGCTGTGCTTTGGCCGGAAGCCCTAGAATGAGCGCTAAAACGATTGCAATTATGTGAGGCCGAGGTAGACGCAAAGAATGTCCTGTAGATTTATATACCATCGGAATAAGATTGCACATGTGAAGAATCATGAGGTGCATTATCAGACAAATGCACTTCGTTAGGGTGGTTGTGGTTTTTGTTTGCCAGCCCATCTAATAAAAACGTCGTCAAAAAATGAGCAGCCTTTTCGGGAGCAAACGATTCACTTTCTTTTTGTTGAAGTTCTCCTTCAAGGAATGCATGAATCTGAATGCCTTCGATATTCCCCAAAATCATATGAGCCACCGCAAGCGGGTCCATGGTGCGTAAAAAACCAGCATCCATTGCCCGCCTTACCGGTACAGACAACGCATCGATTAACCGATCCCGGCGGTCTCTAAAATATTGAGCATGCTTTTGATCATCACCAAAACACATGAGGTGAGCTTCTTTTACAAGAATGAGGAAAAGCTCCTTCCGGTCTATATAAAAGGTCAGGCATGACAACGTATAGTCATAAAAGACTTCACGAAACGATTTGTGTCCCATGATGTCGTTTGAAAATGACTCGTGAATCAACGCTTCGGAATCATCAAAAAGCTGATCAAAGCTTGCGAAGAGCATACCTTGCTTTCCGCCTTTGAAATAGTTGTACAACGTGCCCTTGCCAAACTCAGCTCGCTTAGCAATATCCTCCAACTTTGCTTGCGCATATCCCTTGTCAGCAAATTCTTTCTGCGCTGCTTCAAGAATTGCGTTTCGACGAGAAAGACGCTCGCGCTCTCGGCGGGTTTGAGGTGCGTGCATAATGACGACGGGTAACGATAAATGAATAAATGTGACTGACTGGTCACTTTTCGACCCATACGTCAATAAAGAGGGTGAGTTGCACCAAAAAGAGGGGAATATGGTGAAGAGGTTGCAAAGAAAGCGATTCCAAAAAGAAAAGCCAGAGAATCTTCTCTGGCTTTTCTTTTTGGGTCCGGAGACAATAGTCCGAAGCCCTTAGTTTTGGTTTTCTCCGGATTAGTGTCTCCGGACGTCAGGCTTCAACTCAAACAAACTCTTCCAACTGATGTGCGTGCAGGTAATCAACGACGTGCTTTACTTTTTGCGCACTCTCTTTATTACAAACCAAGATGGCGTCTTTGGTATCGACAACAATGGCGTCTGTCATCCCTACCAGGGCAACAAGGCGGTCATTGCCTTGCACGTAGCAGCCCTTGGAGTCTTGCATAATCACGTTGCCCTTGGTCGCATTGCCCTGTTCATTCTTTTCACTAAGCCCGTATACGGCGAGCCAATCGCCGACATCGTTCCATCCAAATGATCCAGGGACGACAAACACGCTGCCGGCACGTTCCATGACGCCATAATCGATCGAGATTCTTGGGCAAGATTGGAATGAATGTAGTAAGACTTCTGCTTCGCTCTCGGTTCCTAATGCGTCCTGAAGAGGTCGAAATGCTTCGTGTGCTTCAGGTAAGTGCTGCGCCATTTGGTCCAGAATAGTTGAAGCTTTCCAGATGAACATCCCGCTATTCCACAGGAAATCGCCAGACTCTAGAAAACGCTGTGCTGTAGCAAGATTTGGTTTCTCGGCAAACGTTTTTACCGGATGGGCCTGGTGTTCGTCGCTATTGGAGACATTTCCTTCAAATTGAATATATCCATATCCCGTTTCTGGGTGCGTTGGCGTAATGCCTATCGTTACCAGTGCATCGTCTTGTTGCGCTTTTTCTATTGCAACGCTAAGCACGTTGTGATAGGTACGTACATCTTCAATGAGGTGGTCTGCCGGAAGGACGATCATGGTTGCATCAGGGTCGATTGACAACAACTTTACGGCAGCATATGCGATACATGGAGCTGTATTTCTACTTACAGGCTCAGCCAGGATATTTTCTTCAGGTACAGCAGGTAGCTGTCGTTTTACTTGTTCTGTATACCTCTCGTGGGTAACAATAAAGCATCGCTCTGGAGGCACAATGCCTTGAAGCCTGGCAATAGTATTTTGAATCAGAGTAGCATCTCCAAATACATTCAAAAATTGTTTTGGGGTGGCTTTTCTACTACGCGGCCAAAAGCGGCTTCCGATTCCACCGGCCATGATCACTGCATATGTCATACTTCTAATACTATTAATTACAGGTTGTAAATATCTTTAAGTCCAAGTTTAATTATGTGTGCAATCACAATTCCAGTCATTACACGAACGTGCTGGTACTGAAGGTTTCGCTTATCTCCAAAGGCGTCCATAATGAGCCTTCAAATAGGCAATGGTTTCTGGAGATGCAGGTTTTCTTTGCAGCTTTTTGAGGCTGCTTACACCGCTGCGAACCCCTTTAAGATAGGTTGTGAATAATCCAGTCTTGATTGCGCGAAAAGCATACCAACCCAGCCAACCAGCTGTATAAGGCACGGTATATCTAAGCGGTAAATGTTTGTATGCGAACAAGATTCGGTTTCGTGTCAGATAATAGAGCCGCCATGCAGTCTCTGACTTTTTGCCCGATTCTCGAGGAGGAGGGCAATGGTTTACGATGATGTCAGGTTGATAGAAGATCTCATATCCACATCCTAAGACGCTATAGGCCAGGTCGATTTCATCGTGGCCATACATGAGCACTTCATCGAACGTTCCACTTTCCTGGAGTACGGTGCGTCGTAGCGCATGGGCGCCGCCATTGAAATAAGAGATGCGATGCGGCCGATCGATCAATGTCTGGTCTTGGCGTAGCTGATTTCGGCTATGCGGAGTTAGTGGCCGAATGGTATTACCGCGATAATCAATTATTTTTACAGCCAGAATGCCCAATTCAGAATTGGTGTGAAAAGCCCCGGCTACTTTCTTGATGGAATCTGCTTCTGTAAAATACGCGTCATCGTCAATGATAAAATAAACATCTCCAGTAGCTTCAGCGATCAGCTTGTTTCTTACAACGGCGAGGCCCAAATGGGTGTCACTTCGAATAAATCGAACAGGATAACGACTGTTCACATAAGGGGTTGTATCCATAGGAGGAGAAGACGCATCATCCAACACAATCACTTCGAGGGCTTGGTAGTCTTGCATCATGACACTGTTAATGCAGCGGCGTACGACCTCTGGCCGATTTCGAGTCCCTATGAGAACAGATATCTTAAGCATAATCGGTCGGGGCTTTTGCACAATACAACTTATCGTAGCACAACAAGTTTTTCGATACTCGAACTGTTATTGACGGGTATTTCTTCGCCTTCGGAACGAAGAAATACTTTGTAGAGATAGACGCCTGGGGCAACCTGGTCTCCATCCGCATCTCGCCCGTCCCATTGGAGTTTGTTCCATCCAATTCTCAATCCTGGTATTTCGAGCAACTCGGGATTGTCGATCAAGTCAAACTCTTGAATGAGCCGGCCAGCCACGGTATAAATTCGAATCCTGAACTCTTCTGCAAGCATGGCATCTGCACCACGAAGCCTAAACGCAAAGGTAGTAAAAGCATGCATTGGGTTTGGATAGGGATAAAGGCTCTCGATCTCAAAATCTGCCTGGACCCGGAAATGCACCTGATAAGGGCTTCCTTCGGCCTCGTTGCCAGCAACATCGAAGACCCTCATAAACAAGGTATGCGTAGTATCCCGCCCAGATAAGTCTGGTGTAAAAAAGACGCGGGCCTCGTTGCTGCCTTGAGCAGCAGGCTGGAACTGAATTGCAGGGTTGCTAAACGAAATGGCCTGCCGGTCGAATTCTATTTGGAATAAACTGGTGTCTGTTAATAACTGGAAAGGGTTTGAATCACTGAGGATAATCTCAATGGTTGGCTGTGCGTTGACGAAGGGCAATGCGGGGTCCTGCAGATTACGAACTGGTTCTGGATTTGCAGGCAACATTTCATTATCGATAAGCACTTCTAATTGAGGTTTATCCGCATCATTTTGGACAAAAAACTCTTTGATCAACAGGTTGTTCAGTGTAAACGGTTCTTCAAATCCGGGTTGATCTAGCTGAATTCGTAATCGATTAGCTCCCGACATAGATTCCGTGCTTACTGAGAACTCGGTGGTGCTGGATTGGCCTCCTTCAAGTATCGATAACGTGTCCGTACCAACGACCTGTTCCTGGTTAAACGCATCGGTAAGTGTATAGGTAAGCGTAGGAAACGCCGATGGAACGAGGCTGAGGTTTTGAATGGTTGTGCTTATCACAACCGGCTCGCTGATCTGGACCGAATCGGTCAGAAAACGGGTGTCGCCTGGTATAATGCCTAGCTCTGCAGTAGGGTCGAATGCAACCTCCCATGCCGTTAGCTGGGGTGTCGATTGCTGAGATGAATCTGCCAGTGTGGCCTTCAGGCGAATATAAGGATGTAAAGAGGGTGAGATACCAGAGAGGTCTATGATAGAACCAGCCGGCCCGGCAGGTACGATAACATCCTGGTTGTTCGGATCAACTACTTCGACCTGTACGGCACTTTGTACGTTCATTAGATTGGATGCAGCACTAAAGGAGTTCCAGGATCGAGCAGGGCCAATTGGAGGAGAAAGGGTAAATCCTTCAGATTGCATAAAAAAGAGAGACGTGTCCCTGACAACCTCATTCGAGAATGCAGCACCTTCCGGTTCAACCCACTCAACAGTTTCCTCTGGGAATCCAGCACGGGTTACCATCAACCATAAATCACTATACGATATGTCATCGATTGCCGAGCTTCCCAGGTTTCGAAACAAGGTTTTGACCTCGTCTTGAATAACCGGTCCGCTCATATTGCCCAGGTGCCGGGTGCGGACGAAGACATAGTCCCCAGGGGTCAGGTTGGTGAGTAGGGAGTCAAGGCCGGCCATGGCACGCGTTGAGTCCGTGTCGAAGCGAATTTCAAACTCTTCACGGATCTGATACGTCGGGAATGAAGCATGGTCGCGAACCTCTCCATTTGTGCCGTTAATGACGAGTACGCCATAACCCAATGTCACATTTTCGAATAACGTCCCGTTCACGACAAACTGCCCTTTCTCAAAACCATTGCCTCTTTCTGAGCTGTATCTCACATCAACTCTGAATTCACTAAACTCCCAGCTTTGCGTCTCTTCATTCCAGGACAAAAACGGATTGGTTTCAGTATCCGTAAATTGAGGCCCTGATTGCCTCCACCCTGGGCTGGTTGCTGCCTGGTCGATTGTAAACCGAGCTTCTGTCCAGGGAGATGGCATAAGCGGGTCTTCGATTCGTGCTCTCCAGTAATACGACGTCTGGTTAGTGAGAGGAGAGGATAGCTGCCAGTCCGCGACCAATCCGTCCGTAGTTGTATTGAACGTCTGGACATTCGGCGAGTCAAACGTAGGGACCGTGTCTAATTCGAAACGCACAGACCTGGAGGTCGTGTCGCTGGTAGCCAGGCTAGTGCGTAACAAGGGTTGTAGAGTAGGCACAATCGCGTAATCCAAAGGGGCAATCGCTGCGAGCCCGGTAGAAAATACAGTCCTTGTTTTCTCTGCGCTGTTATTGAGTTCGTTGACTTCTTCGAATTCATTTGCCGGATCTACTATGACTTGTATTCGATTCTCCCCAACATCGTCTGTTGTAATGGGCACATCAAACGACACCAGGGTTTCTAATGCATCCGGAAGTACATTCTTGATTAATGTTTGAGCAGGTTGTGTCGGACGATTGTGAGTAAGTTGAACCTGTACGGAGTCTGAGGGGGTAAGCCCCCAGTTTCTAACAACCACAGTTGTTTCTAGCTTCTCATTAGAAGGTACAGGAGTTACGGGCAGAATGGTAATCGCATCTGGACTTGTCTGTAGCTCTGGGGCATCGGGAATTTGAATGCGAGTTGCCGGGTCGCCTATAAGTGCGTACTGGAGTAGGGTTGTGTACGTGGACTTGGTTTGGCTTGCTCCGGCCAGGTAGGCCATTTTTCCTTTTTGAAAGGCAAGGCCCATGATTCGGGTTGTATCCTGGAAAACAGATCGATGCACCTCATTTGCGAGAGCGGCCGGCTGGTCGATGGTAGAAGCACTCGATGATCCCCAGTGAACAATAGAGCCGTTTAAGGAGGCGAGGACCAATCGTTCACCGTATACTTGACGATCAGCCAACTCGGTGGGTCCACCAGCGAAGTTACCTGTATTGCATCCCATTGAGATGACTACTGGAAGCCGGTCTGCATTGTCATAATCTTCTGGTGCGTCAGTGACTATTTCCCAGGTATCGGCTGCAGAATGCCCAAAGTAGCTGACCCACGCCGCCCCTTTCCGAAAGGTAGTGTTGAGGGAGTCCCTGAACGAGGGATCGAGCGGGTCTGACGCTTTTTTGAAAAACCACAACGTATCCATGTTGGTTGGCGTGGTTGATGCATGATCGCTCCATAAAATGGCAGGCTGCTGGAGCCGTGCCTGCTCGATCGTATCTCGTCCGCCGACGAGCAGCATAAATCGTTTTTGCCAATCTGCCGGCTCGGATGACTCGTAGTTGTTGAGCTTGATAAGAAAGAAATTGCCTGATTCATTATCACGGATTGGAATACGACCAATAGCCATGCGTTGGGTCCAGTCACCCAGGCCATTTAATTGCATGGTATACCAGGGGTCGGCAGGAGCGTAGCCAAATGAAATCAGCTCCCAGGCTCGAAGCGGACGCCGCGGTTGATTGGTCTCGGGTCGAAGCGCATCGCCCCACAACATGAGGAATCGTGGAGGCGTATTCCACCTCAAAGTACTATGAACAAAGCGGCGGATGGCAAGGGGAGTAGGCCGGCCATAATCAAACTGATCAAAGATATCGTTCTGAAAGACTATGCGCGTGGTATACCCATCCTGCTGCGAGCGGTAATCGGCAAGCGCTTGCGCTGATTCCAACAATGC
>JAHQVL010000203.1 GCA_019634345.1 Rhodothermaceae bacterium | reverse complement strand
GCCACATCTATTTCTGAATCCCCTTCATTATAGAGTTCAACCCAGTTTGTTGAACCCATAAAGTCAACTTCTCCATGGCTGATTTCATTGATGCGAACGCCACCGGCAGCAGCTTGTGCATTTTCAGCGCCAGGAGTAGCAGGAGCTGATGCCCAGTCTGCCGAACCGGCACTTCCATTGTCGAAGAACTGTAGGGACTCCCCAGTGGCAGCAAGAGCTACAAACTCGCCCGCCGTCCACTGCCCTGCACTAACAGCTACTCCTTCTCGTTGGTGGCCTGCGCTTGCGTACTGCATGTAATCAAGCAATGCATTGGAATCGCCAAAACTTGAACTCGAGTATAGACCAACTTCAGAGTCGCTGTCCAAATCAGTCCATGTAAGCACCAGGTATCCACCGGCTGGGATTGTAGTACTTCCAGATAATACAGTAAGGGAATTAATTTGTGGGTAGGCCGGAAAATCGCATAACCATAAATCGGCTACATTTGCTTCCGTGTCTCCTTCATTAAAAAGCTCAACCCAATTTGTCGAGCCCATAAAGTCTACTTCTCCGTGGCTCACCTCGTTTATACGGACCTGTCCAAGAGCAGGTAGGGTAATAACAGATATTAGTGTAAACACTGATAAGAGCAGTGGTATTCTCTTGTACATAATTGCTTCTAGTTAAGTGAGAAAAGCTATTTAACTAGTATGTACTTGACTTAAGAACTGTACCTAATGGCGTTGAAATTTTTTTTCGGATAGAATAAAATTGTTTGGATATGCATCCAAATTGCACTGCAAACGGTCAATAATCAATTCGCATTGTCAATGAATATTGGCGCCCTGGCAATAAACGGGGAACCTGACTGAACCCTTCCTGGCTCGCCTCGACACTGTAGTCATAAATATTCTCTTCATCAAACACATTTAGGATAACAAATCGCAGTTGCGACCTAAATCCTTTTCCTTCCCACACGTATTTAAGCCCTAGATCAAGACGCCTATAAGCAGGCAATGTATCGTGCCCAGGATTCTGAAAGTCGGGCAATCGTAGTTGTGTACGAGGGTCCCATATATCGAAGACGTCATAGTATGCGCGGCGAAAAGCCCATGAACGTCCAAGCTGCTGAATCCAGTTTGACTCCACACCTAACTGCTCAGAGAGTTGATAGGATACATCCAATGATACTTGATGAGGAATATTCCACGGTGTAGTTACACGCCGATCTTCAAAGCGTCCTGGGAATTTCTGTTTTCCATAGGAATAATCATAGCTAACCTTCCCTACAAAAGAGGCTTTTGCATATTCCAACCCAACACCTATGCCACTTGATTGGCCATCCGAAGGCACGATAAAATCACGTTGCGTAATCGGCGAATCTCCCACTTCAAAATCCTGCACTGATCCATAATCAAATAGCAACAATCGATCTAGCCACTTTGAATACATCTCATAACGAATGTTCCAATGTGTATCGGGCATCCATAACCCATCAAAAGCCAAGTGGTAAGCACGAGAGGGTGCAAGCGTCCCATCGAGCGGCAACCAAAAAAGGGCATTAGGTACAATGGTACTGGTACCATATCCAGTTAATTCATACTGATGAACAAATTGGCGATATAAACCACCCGCGATCCTTAAACCATATTCTCCAAAACCAGGCTCCATCCCATCAAACCGAATTGAAAGCCGAGGTTCTGCATAAATCGGGGAAAGCCTGGATAAATAGGTTAACCGAAGGCCAGGAACTATGACTAAATTGCGCCCAACGGGAAGAGTGTCTTGGACATAACCGGAATATTGCCAGATTGAAGGCCTTGTTTCGAGTAGGTCGATGAAGGGCTGAAAAAAATTAAAGGTGCTTTCAACGTGCAACGCTTCAAGACCAACCTCTAATGTATGGCTAGAAGAAACGCTATGATTCACGTTTACCTTTAGCCCCAATTCACGGATTCGATTTGCTTCATCCGCACGAATATTCGCCTCTAGAGAATCCCCATGCTGTTGCAATACATCTGTAAAGGTCCCTATAGATGCCCCGGGCTCCAAGGGTTCAAAGAAGGCCTGGTAATTCAATGTAGAATTATGAGAGCTGCCTAAAAATTGTGTTGTCAGTACCGACCGTGAGCCAATCAACCAACTATGACGAAGTTGCCCAGCCCAATTGAGCCAACTATAGGCATTCTGTGTGAGCATCACGAACCCTGAACTACTAGCAAGCGCAGACCCTTGCTGCGCAATTCCCTGAGTCTCAGAAAGGTTATTGGTAGTACGATACAGAGAAGCATGAAGTTGGTGAAATGGATTGATTTTGTATCGTGCGCCAAAATGCAAATCGGAAAACTGCACGTCCGGTTGCCCGCCAAGGCGCTGTAAAGTAGAAGAACTCACCTCGTCGCGCACCCAAAATGAAGTAACTAAAGGATCTACAGCATTCCACTCTGTCAACAGTGTACGCACATCCTGGTCCTGATAAACACCCCAATTACTGATTCGGGCTGCAGCCATTACAATGAACTCACTTCCTTTTTCACCTGCAAACCGCCCCATCATCCGAGCATTAGTGCTGACCGGATCAAGCGTTATAGCATTCGAAAACGCCTTGTTCGTCGACAAGTTATGCTGAACATCTACAACCCCTGTAAGCTGGCTCCCGTATCGTGCCTCAAAACCAGTCTTTCTAAGCGTTAACCGCTCCAAGGCAAGAGGGCTAAATGCCCCTAAATGGCGTCCCATACTCACTGGATTACGTACCGGCACCCCATCCAATAAGGTAATATGCTCATTACCCGCTCCACCGTGAATATGCAGATCAGCTATCGGCTGCTGAATGGATACGCCTGCAAGACGAGAAGCCCCTCTCAATACATCGCTTGTTTTTACGCCAATTAGCCTTCCCATCTCATCGGAATGTACTTCACCAGACCCCAAAAGACTCGAAGGCACGCGTTGCATCAATCCATTAATGACAATGGGGTCAAATTCAGTAGTTTTAGCCTTCAAGAAAAACTCGCGTCGATTCGGATACCCGGGCCTCACTTGAACGGTATCGTATACGGACTCGTACCCTATGTAAGAAATGGCTACAGGCAAGTCTCCCCCCAGCACAGTAGATATGCTAAACAAGCCATCTTGATTCGTCGAAGCTCCACCATATCCATTGACTAACATGACGTTTGCATAGGGCAGCGGAGCTCCTGTATCAGCATCAAATACGCCTCCCCCCAAATCCCCATACACAGATTCGAGCTCACGTTTCTGAATCAGGATATACGTTCCGGATGAAGAGCGAATATAATCAAGATTTGTTTCCTCAAGTACACACCTAAGCAGTTCACCAATACTCACCTCTTTTGCCCTGCACACCACACTCTGATTCTCCACCAATCCCCTTGAATACACTAAATCTATGGACGACAAGTGTAGCACTTCTCTAAGAGCATCAATGAGAGGCACTGAGTTTAATGCAATAGAAAAACGCTCCTCCTGCACCTGAGCTGCAAGAGGAGAAAGATTGCCCCAACACGTAATAAAGAGCAACAGAAAAGATAGAGCTTGAGTCTTAATTGTATTTTTTATCACCCTTCAGGCATGGAGAGTTGATGGATCTATTCTGTAGGGAGTAGATGATACCCAGAAGCTGTTTCCTGAAAACGACATCCTTCTGATATACAAAAATCAGTTAAAAGCTCTTCAATGGATGGTGCATTTTGGGTATAAATCAAATCGGTGGGATTCTGTGGTAAACCATCTGAGACAACTATGTCTGTATCATAGAATCGCTCAATCTGATTTATTACCCCATCAAGCGAAAGGCCCATGGCAACGAAGCCACTACTACGCCATGCAGTGACCCACTCTAACGAGCCGCCCTCTTCAATAATATTCGATTTCTCTACAGATGCATTTTTCACTACAGCTTCTTGGCCTTTTTTATTTAGGACAACAGCACGTTCAGTACTGACACCTCCAATATCCACCTGAACGCTTCCATGATCAAGGGTAATTCGGGTTTCCCTATCTTGATCTTGTGAGTAGGCGCGCACATTAAACCCTGTTCCGAGAACAGTTACTTCCGCATTAAAAGTCTTCACCTTGAAAGGACGTCCGTCTTCTGCGACCGTCAAAAATGCTTCTCCGTCTAGCTCCACGATTCTAGTTGACGTTTTAAACCCATTCCACTGCCTGAACCCTCTGGTATATTTTACCGAAGATTCGTTGTTAAGATACACCTCTGAGCCATCAGGAAGGGACACAGCCATTCTTTCCCCAGCAAAAGTACTGTGGGTTACAGGCAGTGAGAGAAAACCCATTACGCCTATTAGAAGTACGCTACATGCTGCAACAAAGGAAAAAACAGAGCGCCTTAAAAGAACTACCTTTTCTTTTCGCACAGGCATACGATCGTCAGCACGCCCTTTCTTTAAATGAGGCTGATCGGTAAGCACAGACTCTAGCTCTTGAAGTGCTTGCTCTGTGGAAGGCACCTTTAAAGGGTCATCCTGGGTAGTTCCTAGCAATTCCCATACACGACGGGCTTTTTCGACTGAATCAGAACTGCCATTCTCAAATCCCTGTAAAAGTTCTTCAGGTAAAGAGTTATGTTCTCTGCTTTTCATATCTGGAATAAGGCCGGCTCAGCCGCCTGGATGTTACGTTGTAAATTCTTGATCGCCAGGGTAATATGGGTATTCACCGTACGTGGCGAAATATCCATTACATCAGCAATCTCTTTATGGCTCAAGCCTTGATAGCGACTCAATTCTAGGGCTTCACGCTGCCGTTCAGGCAAACTTGCCAGCCACAATTTCAATTTCTTTTGTAAGGAGGCACTTTCAATCGAAGCATCAGGCCATTCCTCAACAGGGATTTCTTTTGAACTTTGCTGCCTGATTATTTCATGCTTGCTTTCATGCGTTCGCTCATCCCTAAGATGCCTCATTGCTCGGTTTCGTGCTATTTGATACATGTAGGCCTTAAGAGACTTGCCCGGATCAAGAGACTCACGCAATTTCCAAAGTGAAACAAAGGAATCTTGTATGAGATCGTGAGCAATCATATCGTCTCTTACAATATGTAGCACATACCGAATCAGCGGCTCTCGCAATTGGCGAAACAAGTCGGCGAAAGCCTCTCGATCAGAAGCCTTTATGCGTCGAGCATATTCCGAAAAGTTGGTGGTAGCACTCATTCGTTGCGTAGTATTCAAGTCATCTTTTGTATATAGTACTTCAGCACGTAAATATGACTAATGCAATCTAATTAATTTTATTCTCCCTTCCCCCTGCCTGTTAAAAAAGTAGTATACAGGCTCTCCTATCTGTTCTTTAAAGGCATAAAAAAACCGTACAACCACATCGTTTCTTATGCTTTGGTTGTACGGTTTCTAAATTGAAGATATATCCTTAGACAGTAGTAGTTTCTTTTTCTTCGACCTTGTCGTTAAATAAGACGAAGAATATTACGGTAAACACCGTTGTGCATCCAGCGAATACCCACCAGAAAACGGCCCAATCTTCAGGTAAGAGACGGAATACATCAGCACCGTCTACCGTTTCTGAGTATGCACGGTTACTGAAAAACGCGCCTGATAACTGTGTCCCCAAAAAGAAGCCAACGCCTTGGGTCAGCAACACCAATAAGCTTTGTATCTGCCCTCGCATTTCAGGTGGGGTTTTCTTCTCTATGTATATTTGGCCCGTGACGAAGAAGAAGTCATAACAAATACCATGTATAGCAATACCAATCATGATCATCCAAAATGCCCCTGTTCCTGCCGCACTCGCAAACAACGTAAACCGAGCAACCCAGGCCAGCATCCCAAGCACCAACATCCATTTAACTCCTAGCCTTACAAATAGAAGCGGGATCAACAGCATAAAGAATATTTCCGAGAACTGACCAAAGGACATCTCAAAACTAGGCTGAGCAAAGTGAGCCGGATTGAGCTTATTCATCTCACTCAAGTATTGAGGCGCGAAGGGGAAATAAGTACCAAATGCGATAAATATCAGCATCGATGCAAGTAAAAACACAACGAATGACCGTGATTTTAACGCCCTAAAGGCATCAACACCTAAAATTTCCCGCATGCTGGTTTTACGCCCTGCCATTGGAGGAGGAGTATTTGGCAGAGTGAAACTATAAAGCCCTAAAAATACAGAGATGCCGCCGCCAATAAACAAAGGCATCGCTGATGCATCGGCTTTTAACATACCTCCAATCACCCATCCAATAACAACCCATCCCGCTGTACCAAAAACACGTACAATGGGAAACTCTTTCTCCTGATTGGAAAGATGGTGAAAAGAAAGCGAAGCGGTAAGCCCCAATGTTGGCATGTAACAAAGTGCGTGCAAGAACAATAGGCCGAGGAACAATGTCGGTGAATCCGTAAAGCTGGGCATGGCCATCATGGCTACACCTGCCAGGATACACAGTACGCCAAGCACTTTCTCGGAGTCAAAAAACCGATCAGCCACCATTCCCAAAAAGAAGGGCGCAATGATAGCACTGATAGGTCCCAACGAATAAGCAGTGGTGATTAAGTCACCTCCAATACCTATCGTATTCATATAATTTCCCAGGGTGGGTGCCCACGCTCCCCAAATCGCGTACTGAACAAACATCATTACGCCAAGGCGTATTATCAAAGATACGTTCATAAAGTCTGTCGTATAGGTATGACACTTATGGAATAGTCTCCCAAAGATCGAAAAAACTTACATTAATGCCAATGTATTTCGAATTCGGTTATTTAGGCGGGATTCACATCTCTTTATAGACGGCACTATTCTTCAAATAATTATCAGCGAAGTACCCGATAGATGTGATTTCTTCTGGGGTTAGTTTCCGAACAACTTTTGCTGGAGACCCTAAAACAAGCGACGCGGGTGGAATCTGAGTACGCGATGTCACTAATGCATTGGCTCCTACAATACTTCCTTCCCCTATCACGGCATTGTCCAGGATGGTGGCTCCCATACCTATTAATACATTGTCCTCGATCGTACATCCGTGGACGATTGCACTGTGCCCAATAGTCACCCTATTGCCCACAACAACGGGTCCTGTTTCACTCGTAACATGGATCACAGCATTGTCCTGCACATTACACTCGCGGCCAATTCGAATGGTGTTAATGTCGCCCCGAATCGTTGTATTAAACCACACACTGGTGTAAGGCCCGAGCACAACATCACCGATAATATCGGCCGAATGAGCGATGAAATTTGTCTCATCATAGGTGGGTGTAATTCCCTTGTAAGGTATTATCATAGCAATAAATTTAACGCTGGAATCAGATCGATCTAAAATAAAGGACTTTTACTGTAACTATTTATAGTGAAACTGCGTAGTGAAAGTAATTTATTCGTTTTGAATCTCTTCTACTCTTATTTTCCGTGATGAAGTTACCCCTTTTTTCACTCCTGGTACTCTTTTTTTCTGTTTCTCTGCCTACGGCTGCCGATGATGTAGATGGTCGCATCTACGGCCGGGTTATCACTGATGATGGTGATGTATTTGAAGGTATCATCCGCTGGGACCGAAACGAAGCAAGCTGGGTCGATGTCCTACATGGCTCCAAGATAACAAAACGTTCGGGCCGAAAAGGACAAAGAGGTAAACGTATTGAAGTATTTGGTGTGAAGGTGTATGAAGAAGATGATTGGAATTCTTCTTCAAGCAGAACGTCAGGCATTCGTTTTGGCCATATTCAGACGCTTGAACCTGTTGATGGAAACAAGGCACTTCTTACTCTGCAATCTGGAGAAGAGATCATATTTACCAATGGTTCAACGGATATTGGTAGCGACATTAGAGAGATTATAGTTGAAGATATTGACCGTGGTGAAGTAGAACTTCGCTGGAAGGACATTGAGCGTATTGAATTCATGCAAGCTCCTTCATCCGCCTACTCAGAATACGGTGAGCGCCTCTATGGCACACTTACAACACGAGATGGCTATGAATTCACAGGCTTTATCTGCTGGGACGTGGACGAGGTACTAACGAAAGATATTCTTGATGGCGACGACAAAGATCGCCGTCGTAAAATTCGATTTGGCTCAATAAAAAGCATAGGACGAAACAGTTCCAGCAGCGCCTATGTCATTCTAAATAATGGTGATGAGGTTGTACTTAGAGGCACCAACGATGTAAATAGCTCCAACAGTGGAATTCTCGTCCTTGATGATGCACTTGGGCAAATCGAGATTGACTGGGATGATTTTGAGGAAGTTACTTTCTATACACCGGACTCAGTACCCCGGTATATTGACTTTGATTACTCAAGTGCTCTTTACGGAGTCGTTTATTCAAGAGACGGCGAAGCCTTCGAAGGAGAAATCCGTTGGGATGATGATGAAGCTAGCACCTGGGAGCTCTTAAATGGCAGCATGCATGACATTGATTTTGAAATTGAATTTGGAAAGATCAATGTCATCGAGCGCATATCAGACAGAGGTGCAACGGTCGTATTGTTTGATGATCGCAGCTTCGACCTGAGAGACTCCAATGATGTTGACGAGGACAATGACGGGATATACATCATCGACAACGACGGTAACGAAGTTCGGATCTCTTGGCGCGATTTCGACCGGGTTGAGTTTGATAAGCCTTAAGAGTCAGTCGCTGACGATCCTCTTAAGCTCAACAAGCTTCAACAGAGCCTCAACGGGCGACAATGTATTTGGATCGAGTTCTCTTAGTAGACCAGCCGCTTCCTGAGCACCCTCATCGGCCACCTGGAATAACGAGAGTTGTTGTATTGGTGGTACGCTATCCATCTGCCCACTAGAGTGGTTTGTGGGTAACCCCTTCGATTTCTCAGCATCTCCACCATGAATAGCTAATTGCTGTGATTCGAGGTGTTTTAGTATCTCTTGGGCACGTTGAATAAGCGGAACAGGTAATCCCGCCATTCGAGCCACCTCTATACCGTATGAGTGATCTGCTCCACCTGGAATCAGCTTCCTCAAGAAGATGACTTTGCCTTTGTGCTCATTCACCTGAACGCGTAAGTTAACCACCCTGCTGTAGCGCTCAGACAGTTCATTCAACTCATGGTAGTGCGTAGCGAACAAGGTCTGTGCAGCCACTCTTTCGTGCTCATGTAGAAATTCAACGAGCGCCCACGCGATAGATAACCCATCAAAAGTACTCGTTCCTCGGCCTACCTCATCAAGCAAGATTAGAGAGGCAGGACTTGCATTATTCAGGATATTAGCCGTTTCGTTCATTTCGACAAGGAACGTACTTTCCCCTGAAGCTAAATTATCTGAGGCCCCTACCCGCGTAAAGATGCGATCAACGATGCCAATATGTGCTTCCTCTGCCGGCACAAACGACCCGACCTGAGCCAGTAAGACAATTAAACCAGTCTGCCTTAACACGACACTTTTACCGGCCATGTTTGGCCCAGTAATAATCAGAACTTGACGATCGGTGGGATCGGTTTGGATCGTGTTTGAGATAAAGGGTTCACCAGGCGGCAGGCTTTTTTCTACAACGGGATGCCGGCCTTCAGTAATATCAATTCCTCTTCCGCTATGAACCTTCGGGCGAATATATTTATTCTGAATGGCTACCTCCGCCAAAGAACCAAAACAATCCAGCCTCGCGATCAAGGACGCATTATACTGCAATTCAGTCGTATGAACCGCTACCTCATCTCTTAACGCTTGAAAGAGGGTCGCTTCAATATGACTTATTTTCTCTTGTGCCGTTAAAATTTTCTCTTCGTACTCTTTAAGGTGGGGTGTTATATACCTCTCGGCATTCACAAGAGTCTGTTTTCTGATATAATAATCGGGTACCTTGTCCTTGTGCGCGTTTGTGACTTCCAGGTAATACCCGAAAACCTTGTTATAACCTACCTTTAAAGAGGTGATTCCCGTCTCCTCAGCCTCCTTTTGTTGCATTTGGGCAATCCAATCCTTGCCAGATGTGGAGATCATCCTCAGTTCATCCAGTTCTTGATTAAACCCTTTATTAATGAAGCCACCGTCCTTCCATTGAGCAGGAGGGTCATCAACAAGCGCATCGCTGATAACAGAGACAATTTCATCACACCGGGTCAGCGACTCTGCAAGATTTTTCAGTGGAGGAATCGTTTCTTCGTTTAAGGCAGCCTGAAGTTCAGGTATTGTTAATAACGTGTTCTTCAAGCTAACGAGCTCTCGCGGTGTCGCTCTACCCGTCGACACTTTGACCGCAAGCCGCTCCAGATCCCCAACGTGTTGAAGTATTTCTCTTAGCTTTGTTCTTAAAAAATCAGAACTTGCTAACCCTTCAACCGCATCCTGTCTTTCTTCAATTTTTTCTACATCTCGCAGAGGGCGCAATAACCACCTCCGCAGCATACGCCCTCCCATTGGGGTTAACGTATGGTCCAAAATCTCCACGAGCGTCCCTTCCCTCCTTCCACTATGCATGGAAGCAATCAACTCTAGATTTCTCTTAGTCTGAGAATCCAGTGCCATGAAATTGCTGCTCGAGAAGTATTGTACTTTAGAGACATGGGGCAGCTTTCCTTTTTGAGTTTCTCCCAGGTAATAGAGAACGGCTCCAGCGGCAACCAATCCTGTTGGATATTCTTCAACGCCAAATCCTTTTAATGAATGCGTCTTAAAATGACGAAGAAGCGTTTCATAGGCAAAATCGAATCCAAAACACCAGTCTTCCTGCGGAGTCACCAAGAATTCTTGCGCCTTTAACCACCTGATGTCATCTTTTAATCGCTTATCCACTAGCACCTCAGAAGGTGCAATAGTGTTTAGAATCTCATCCAGCCGTTTAACAGGTACTTCGGTCAAGTTAAACTCGCCAGTGGAAGCATCTACAAAGGCAAACCCCACCTGCGTTCTTTTTGCATTCCAATGTATGGCAGCTAAATAAGTAGACCGTTTAGGGTCGAGCAGTTGATCCCTGAACGTCACCCCTGGCGTAACCACCTCAACCACGTCCCTTTTTACGATTTTTCTAGCCTTTTTGGGATCTTCTAACTGCTCACAAACAGCCACTCTCAAACCAGCCTGTACGAGCTTGGGCAGATAATTATCTAAAGCGTGATGAGGGAACCCAGCAAGAGGTACATCACTGGCTTTTCCATTGGATCGTTTGGTTAGTGTGATTCCAAGTACCTGGCTTACTGTCCTGGCATCATTCTCAAAGGTCTCGTAAAAATCCCCTAACCTGAACAATAAAACAGCTTCGGGATGCCGCTCCTTTATCTTATAATACTGGCGCATTAATGGAGTAGCCGCCTTACTCACTGAGTCCTTCTTTGTATTCTTCATTTTCCCATGCGTCAAGAAACATCCTAAAGTAAAAAAAGGTAGAATCAGTCCAACAAATCATTCGTGAAGATACGAATCTGTGCATATCATGTTGAATAACTTCACAAGAACAAAAATCCAACACTCTACAACCTTAAAAGGATCTTAAATCATCACTTTTTTCCTTCCTATTCACTGATAATTTTCGCGCAGCGTATTAAACGATCTGAATAATAAAGAAAGTAGTGAAATGTCGCTTGTAGAATAAATAGCTACCCGGCACAATTTTCTCTAGCATTATTTTAGTGCACTACGCAAATCTCTAAGCAATTTCAATGCATCTATAGCGCCCAAATTGACCCAGCGCGTTGCTTCTGATGCCAATCTTTAGAGTATATTTTTTTAACAAACTTGATGTCTTATGTCTTTCTTTAATGCTACTAGCAATAATAGTAATCAGCTTTTATTTTTGCTGACTTTACTGGCCGTTCTAGTCTATGCAACTCCTTCGTTAGCAAATAAAGTTGTTGACGGAGCACTGTACAAGGCCCCAGCACCGTTCGCACCTATGTTTAGTGCAAATGCCCCTGGTCAACCAAGTAACCCCTTCCCAATGATGCTTGATGAAACATTCAGTGCACCTACTTTTGGTGACTTGGATGGCGATGGTGACCTCGATATGCTAAGCGGAGAAGAAGGTGGTGGAATCCTCTATTTCCTAAATACAGGAACAACGACTACGCCTAGTTTTCAGCAGCAAACAGGTGGCGATAATCCTTTTGATGGAGTAACTGTCCTTATGGACGGCAAAACTGCACCTGGTCTTGCTGACCTCAATGGCGACGATCTCTTAGACGTATTAGTTGGCGACCAAGATGGTGGCTTTACCTACTACGAAAATACAGGGACCGCTAATGCACCTGCATTTACTCTGGGTTCACTACCAACAGGTATCGTTGATATTGGCAACAGATCGCATCCCGTATTCGCCGACCTTGATGGCGACGAGGACCCAGACTTGGTATCTGGTGAATTCAACGGTACGGTGTTCTACTTCGAGAACAACGGAGACGGCACGTTCACCCAACAAACAGGAAGCTCTAATCCGTTCTCTACAATTGCGCTCGGCGGGAGTACATTAGCAAAACCTGCCCTTGGTGACATTGATGCAGATGGAGATTATGACCTGGTCCTCGGTAGCGTAGATGGCACCTTTCTTTATTACGAGAATACAGGAAGCGCAGAAGCAGCAGTATTTGAGCCTGTAACTGGTGTTGATAATCCACTAGATGGTTTTGATGCTATCGATGAAAGCATCCCAGCCATTGCAGACCTGACTGAAGGCAACGGGGTTGATGTAATCTCTGGTAACACAGCCGGCGACTACTTCTATTACATCAATTCTGATCCTCTACCTGTTGAATTGACTTCATTTGGCGCCTTGCTTGACGGAGAAAATGTTCGCCTTAGCTGGGAAACTGCTAGTGAAACAAACAACGCAGGATTCGAAGTGCAGCAGTACATTGCTGGAAGCTTCCAATCTGTAGGCTGGGTAAATGGAGCAGGCACAACCATTGACGCGCAATCTTACGCATACACCGTGAACAAAGTGGCTCACGGATCTCATCGCTTCCGCCTCAAGCAGGTGGACTTCGACGGTGCGTTCGCTTATAGTTCAATTTCAGAAGTGGCACGTCCTCTAGAAGGCCGCTATGAAATGGAAGCGCCTTATCCGAATCCATTTAACCCGCAAGCAACATTCAATCTAACGATTGCTAATGACCAATACGTCACTATTGCTGTTTATGACATGCAAGGTCGTATGGTTGGACTCCTTCACAGCGGTGCACTCAGTGGTCAGGAAGCGCACCAATTCACAATTGATGGCAGCCAATGGGGAAGCGGAAACTACCTCATCCGTGCTGTAGGTGAATCATTCAACTCATCTCAACTCATCACGTTGCTCAAGTAATTCGTTAATAAACGAATAGCCGATCCTATATATCTAAACGAGGTAGGTGTTTTAAAGCGCCTGCCTCGTTTTTTTATGCATGTTACCTTTTTGGAATGACTTTGGAATGGCTCACCTCTATCGTTCAATTCTCCCCACTTTCATTTCATTTTAAGATCATGGCATTCAAAATTCTTTGGATCGTAAATGCATTCTTGTTTTTAACCTTAGGCAGTTTTGCCCAAACCCTCGAAGTCACCTTCGACAATCACCCGCAAGGAGTTTACAGTAGCTCGTTAATGGAGCAGGATTTCAATTCGGTCGATGTCTACAATGGTCCAGCGGACCGATTTAATATCCTCGCTGACATTAATGATAACTCAAACCAGTTTTTACGCGTTACCTATCCAGCAGGAGCTGTTGGTGCCTCTAACAGTGGCGGTCAATTCATAACACACATGGCTGCACGCGATGAATACTACCTCGATTACTATATCCGATTTGATGATAATTTTGATTTTCAATTGGGAGGAAAAATCCCAGGACTAAGCGGCGGAGAGAGCAACACGGGCGGGGATCGCCCCACTGGGGATGGATGGAGCGCTCGCTTCATGTGGCGAGAAGAAGGTAAAGCCGTTGTGTATCTCTATCACATGGACCAACCGACCAATTACGGCCACGATATTGAACTCAATCGATCTTTTCAACGTGGACAGTGGCACCGCCTAACACAACGAATCAAGGTAAATTCGGGAAACAATAATGACGGAATATTACAAGTATGGTTTGATGGCGAACTGGTGATTCTTCGAAACGACATCAGGTATCGAAACAATAACCAGGCGCTTGTCGATCATTTTTATTTCTCTACGTTCTTTGGAGGAAACACGTCTGATTGGGCACCCGATATTACGTCGACAATCTCGTATGACAATATTCGGATTGGAACAAGTGCAGAGGATATCATTCCCGATGCAGAAGGGAGCCTCCTGGCAACAGTCATTCGTCCTAATGACGAGGCAGTATATGAAGGCCCGGCTTCTGTGAGTGTTGAAGCGTCTGCATTTTCAATTAATGATGATATAGAGAATGTATTCATCCTTAATGGAGAGCAAGAAATTGCTTCATTTACGCAAGAGCCCTTCTCATTTAACTGGGAAAATATCCAACCAGGGACCTATACGTTAAGAGCAAGGGCAGAAGACAGCAACCAAAATTCGGTACTTTCATCACCCATTACTATTACAGTAACAGCACCTGATCCGGAAAAGGGGCCTAACCTGGCGTTAAACCGGCCTGTGTCAACGTCTAGTGAGCAAGAAGAAAACCTGGGGCAAGGTGCCGTTGACGGGAGTACAGACCCTGAGGATCGCTGGTCAGCCCAGGGATTCCCTCAGTCTATTACTGTGGACCTCGAATCAACTCAAACCATCAATCTTGTTGAGCTCCTTCCTTATCAAAATCGCGCATACCAGTACACTGTTGAGTCCTCGGTAAATGGTTCTTCATTTACCCAATTGGTGGATCGCTCAGGCAATAGAACTGAATCCGAGGTATTGTCTGATCCTGTACCAACAACCCAGGCTCGGTACTTACGATTTACAATCTCTGGAGCTCATAATTACACAGGTAGCTGGACGAGCATCATAGAAGTAAGAGCATTTGACACCAACTCCTCTTCGTTCATACTCGGGGATGCATCAGGCAATCATGTTGTCACCGCACTTGATGCATCTATCATTCTCATGATCGCATCTGGTATTGTAGATGCAGACGATGAGCTAAAATCGATTACGGACTTATCGGGAGACGGTGATATAACTACCCTGGACGCCATCTTGCTACTGGAGTATATCGTAGGGTTAACAAGTTGTTTTCCTCCAGAGGCTGGTTGCGGATAAGTCTTACCTTTAAAACACTGCGCTCAGTTGCATACGAACCGTATGTAATACTGGCGCAGCTGCAGGGGCACGGCCATCATAGGAGAAGGTAAATTGAAGAAACTGATTGAGGGTGAAATTACTTTGTATGCCCCACAAATAAGAAGTCCCACTTCCCCTGCCATCAGTTAACTCAAATGCGGCCAGGCCCAACGCTTCTCCGTCCAGGTTGACTGAAGCCAACTCACCGCGTGCGGTGATCTGCGCCTTTCGTAAACGACGATAACGTAGTTCTATAGGAAATCGCCATAGATTCACGGTACGATCTCCAATTTCGTCTTTTTTGTTGGCCCAAATCCCACTCCCGCTTAATGATAACGAAGGTGAAATATTTACAGTCACCTCGGGCTCGAGTCTTAACGCCTCTATCCGATAACGCCTTGAGGCAAAGGTCTCACTGTCTAATCTACTCGACTCCGACTCTCCTTTCATCTTAAAAGCCCAGATTCTAGAGGGTGCATACCGAGCTTCTGTCGTCCATGAACTCAAAAACCGCGATTCTTCACCTGCTGCCAATTCTGACAGACTTCTAAGCTGGTTAAATGATACGTCAACGCCAACTTTAGGCAAGGGACGAAACAGCGTGATATCCTGTGCAAATCGCAGCCTGCCGTTTAGAGTGTTTTCAGAACTTCGATACCGGCTCAAATTCAGTAGATAAATCTGAGTAATATCAGATTCCCGGCTTTTTTCGAGGACGTCAAATGTTGTTCGGGTAGATACCTGGCGAAGTACTCTTCTTACCCCTTCTACGTCTTTGCCCCATAACTTCGAGAAATCAAGCTGCAACCGTACCAGGCCACGCACGCTAATTATTGAAGACAAGCTATCTGAAGGCACAAAGGTTTGAATATAGGTACCCTCGTTGGGCGTTCGTTCTGGCAAAAACTCATCGATCTGAATGGCTCCGTCCTCATTGGTGTCTTCCCACACGAATTGACCTAATTCAGGCCCTGTTTGAATATATATCTCCTGAAGAGTTGGCGTTCGTTCTGTGGAGGCTTCGTATCGAGTTGTAAGATCCATAGCCCTTCTCCACGGGCGCCATCGGGTATTCCACCTTAACAATAAAGACTCCGTGTTCTCCCTTCGTTCATTCACCCTAAAATATTCCCTAAAGTCTTTTATTCTGTAACCAATGCTCCCATCTGTATCAAAGGCAGTTCCAGGCTTTATTGCGAAACTACCCTGGTAGGTCCTGGATACCGCAGCATCCCGTAATCGGCCCTCGGCCCAATCTTTTTCCTTTCTGAATTCCACATTGAGCATAGCCTCAATCCCACTGCTATTCCACGCCAACCCTGGTCTGAGTTCAGTAAATGCTTCAGAGTTAGCTAGCAGGCTATCCGTTCCTATCACTTCTTGCTCTCGACGCTCTTGTTCAAACTCAAATCTAGCAGTGAGCCTCTCGACTGCCAAGGGTTGCGAAACGAAGCCTCTTTGCCTAAACCATCCCCCCTCTTCATTCCTAAATCTGTTTTCGCTTTGAATCCATTCAGCGATATAGTTGTAGCGGCTATATCCACCCGCTTCCAGCATCGTTCTTTGTCCCTCAAACAGGCTTTCCAAATTTATTCTACCTACCTCACCAGATACATACATATCAGGATTGAGGTACAATTGCGCCTGAAGTTCTTCCACGGTTTCATCTGCAGTATTAACAGGCTCTCCGTTCGTGCCTAATATTCCAGGCGTCAAATTCCATCTCCGTCCGAACTCAATGGGACGAATTCGATTGAACGACTCAAAATGCTGACCGATTTGGCGCCGGGTAGCTTCCAGCGCAAGGTATCCTTTTTCTGAGAATCCCAGGTAGAGAGGAATTTCCTTAATGCGAAGTCCGCCATGGTAGGCATGATCCACATCATCCTGGCTATCTAACGATGAAAATCGATTTTCATCATTAAATGATCGTGCCCATTCGCCGAATAGTTCGACTCCCTGAATGAATTCATATCGCCCAGTGAAATCTAGAACGTTATGATTGGCTGGTTTAGGGAGAATTCGAACGGGTTCATAATCCCCTTGCATAGGCCCCCTATATTCAAAAAGAATCCCGTTTATCTGCCTTCCGCTTCGTACATATCGACCTTGTCCGGTCCCAACCCTGGTGAACTGGACGCGAAATACAGGAATAGAATCAGCCGGCACCCCTTCCACAGCAACAAAGATCGTATCTTGACTACCTTCTGATGCAGGTGTCACCTCCTGCACGTAATGGACATAAGGGGCCTCAGGATCAAACTCCACTTGAATTGCACCAGAACGTTGTGCCAACCCATCGCCAACTTGAATAATCTGGAGTGAATCTGCCGAAGAAAGACCGAACTCATCATTGAACAAGTCGCCATCAGCTTCTCTCAAGAAGGTCATTCCAAAAGAGAGCCTCGGCTTGCCGGTATCATTCCTCCAAAAATGTGAATTGATTGAGGCACCCGATAAAGATCGGCTAAATTGATTTGTTGTGTACTGAAATTCAACACTAATCCGCCGATCACTAGTAATAATCCTGTTGGTTGTAAATGTGATCTCCCCTGTCGCATAATCCACTATATAGTCATTACTTTCTCCACGTGTCATCTGAACACCATCCAGGTACACAATTTCAGAACCTGCCACGACGATGATGAATTGCTCTCCCTGGTTTCCCTCTAGGCGATAAGGCCCTTGAACACCATCTATTGGTGTAATTTCCTGGGTCCGGAAAATCCCCCTGGCCGTTGCACCTGCTACATCTAAAGAAAACGAAGGCTCAGCGGTACCACCCAAAGAGCCTGGACCTGCATCAATACTCCCAAAAGCTCTAATCCCTTGCAACTTTCTGCTAAAACGAGCGAAACTTGATTCTTGAAAGTCTAGATCAAAGTCTCCCAACTGTACCGTGCCTTGTCTTGCAGCCAGTTCGATAAATACGCGATCAAATTCATTTAGCCTCTGCGTAGTCCCCTCAGGCTGAATTGGAGTGTTTTCATCTGTAAGAACCGCCTGAACCTGTACACCGTCTATGATCTCACCAGAAAGCTGCATGCGCAATCCGGATTCAAGTGTTACATCTCGGTTATTTCCTGCCACAATACCCCTTGTAATCGAACCGCTTCTTTGTATTCTAGAATCACCAAATGGATCTACGGGGTCTTGTTGCTCCAACCTGTTTCGTTCCTCCATTTCCCGGACCACTTCAGAGGTATCGGTAACTGTATCCAGGGTTCGAGGTCTTCGGCGCTGATAGAAGGGCTCCAATACAAAAGGAAATGTTTTATAGATAGCCACCAGGCTCCCAGACGTGATTGAGCTATCCAAGAATAATTCTCCTTTGCGCAAATCAAGGCTATACAGCCTCTCTTCAAGAAGCTCTTCGTTTAGATACAAACGTACTGTACCTTCAATAATTAATGGTTTCAGCCTTAATGTATCCGCAGGATGTATAGAAAGCGTATCGACTTCAAAACCAACCAGACTAATATCTATCCCAATAGTATCGGGCTCTCCTTGTGCATGGGCATACTCATACACACTGCAGATGCAGACAATACAGAAAAGGAGACGCGTTCCCACCGAATATCGAATTTGATAGCTAAAATAGTATAGTATCGATGTGCAAATAATGTAACACGTTAGTTCAAATAGCGAAGCGATATGCGGCGATTTTCAGTACCAATTATAAATCATCAAGTTTCAGGAGCAATCCCGCGTTCCCCTCATATCTCAGTAGAGCACGTTCAGTTAACAGAAATAAACGACCACGTTCATAGAGTAAATCTACTACAGGATCCTGGAGGTCTAATTCGATAGTTCGCTCCAGCAGGCCCCTTTCCTGGTATACCAGAAGCTTGCCAGGTAGTCCACCAATTATCATGTTTTCTACGCCTTCGATAAATGATGCGTCTCCTAGCTGCCCAACCCCCATCACCCTTAAGTACCCACCAAGGGAATCATACACCCTGATCGCTTCAATATCTTTATCCAACACAAACAAGGAGCCATCGGACCCTAGTTCAAATGAAACCGGGTTTAACAATGCCCCCTCGCCTTGGCTGTATTCACCAATAACCTGTGTAATATTTCGATCCTGATCCCACTCTACAATCACGCGCTCCTCGGCATCGATTGCGTACATACGATTATCCGGCGAAGTAAGCACAGCTACTGGACGGCCAGATCCTATTCGTTCAGCATCCTCATCCTGCCGATATCTCGGTTGCCCAGAAAACGAAGCTCCATTATTTCTATCAAAATCACCCAGCGTCAATGACTCAAGAAAAAGAAACTCATGCGAAAACCGTTGGATACGTCCATTCCCAGCATCAGCCACGACCAGAATTAATCCATTCGTGGGATCGATATCCATAGGCTCGTCAAATTGACCTGCGGCAGCTCCAGGACCACCAAGCTCACGAAGATATTCAGCCTTTTGATCAAACTCATGAATGCTACTACTCCCTCGATCCACTACATATATCAACCCTCTTGGACTGGCAGCAATAGATATAGCATCTTTGAACACAGCAATATGCTCAAACTCACTAACGGTTGTGTCCGCTTGTTGAGCATACAGAGTGCCTATTTCAAATAGGGTTAGTATGAAGAGTATCAATTTCTTCAATGCGCCTTAAAGATGTTTTAATCCTTTTTGACCAATGTCTTTTCGATATTGCTGGCCTTTAAACTGTATACAGCCAACAGCACTATATGCTACATCTAAAGCCATAGATAGATCTGCACCAATCGCTGTAATGCCCAATACACGCCCACCATTGGTTACTATGGTTCCATTATCATCCTTAGTACCAGCATGGAATATATGGACATTTTCAAGCTTTTCAGCTTTTTCAATACCCTGAATTGGAATTCCCTTTTTATAGGCCTCTGGGTATCCACCTGACGCCATTATTACACACGCAGCAGCCCCTTTGATGGTTGTTGATGGTTGTTTGACAGCTTTCCCATGTACAAAAGCATCGATGAGTGACAACAAATCGTCTTGCAATAACGGCAGGCAGACCTGGGCCTCGGGATCGCCAAAACGGCAGTTGTATTCGACGACCTTGGGTCCTTGTTTAGTTATCATAAGTCCAATGTATAGGAACCCCTGAAAAGGGCGGCCTTCCTCTTTCAGCCCAGCCAACGTAGGCTCAGTGATCTCTCTCCTCACCCGTTCCATTACTTCACCAGTTGCTATTGGTGCAGGCGCATAAGAACCCATTCCTCCTGTATTCAAACCCGTATCCCCTTCGCCCACACGCTTGTGATCTTGAGCAGGAGCCAGCGTCACATAGCGTTCTCCATCTGTCATAACAAAAACACTTACTTCCTCCCCTTGCATCCATTCCTCAATAACAACCGATGAGCCCGCTTCTCCAAACTTGGAATCGACCATAAGCTCTTTAAGCCCGGCAAGAGCCT
>JAHQVL010000202.1 GCA_019634345.1 Rhodothermaceae bacterium | reverse complement strand
TTGACGCCGGCCTACGATGCTGTAACAGTGAGGCATCTCCTAACGCACACATCGGGTATAAAAAGTGACTTCAAGAAACGGAGCACACCCCCGTTTTTTAATGAGTCGATGATCAATGAGGATCTATATACCGCGTTGATTGAAACGGACCTTGAGTTTCAACCTGGCGAAGCAATGCGGTATTCGAATACGGGATTCAGTTTGCTATATATGATTATAGAAGCTGTTAGTGGGGAGCCCTACTCTGATTTCTTGAGAACTCGGATCTTTGAACCATTAGAGATGACGAATACAGTATCCAGGGACAAACAGAACAGCGATATCGCAGGCTTGGCAACCGGGTACGTGCTTCCCAAAAAGAAATTTAAGCCTGTCGGAACGGTGCTCCGTTTGGGTGGGGGATCTTTGGTAAGTACTATTGAGGACCTGGTAAAGTGGGATGCTGCTTTGAAAACCGAGAAGCTGGTATCAAAAGCGACCCTGGAAGAAGCATGGACGCCCTTTGTCCTAAGCAATGGGAAGAATGCCAACATGGGCGCCGATCCACAAGGACGGTACTACCAGGCCGGAATGGGGTGGTTTATTGGCGATGAAAATGACCGCGGTCTGGTCCACCACAGCGGGGGTATTGACGGGTTTTCTTCAAACATCGATAGGTACCTAAAAGAAGATCTATCCGTCATTGTGCTATGCAATATAGAGAACATTACCGCCGTTTCTCTAACCGCATCTCTAGCTAAAGCCTACTTTGAGCAGCAATAGTTCATCCGTCTTTAAACCTGATGTAAGCTTGGAAGTATACCCTAACCGATTTGCTAGACTAAAGTAGACAACCCGAAACTAGAAACCCGAAACACTCACGGGTATGCCCGTGAGAATGCCATGGACCCGAATCTACATCAAAAAATGGGCATCAACCATATGAACCGAGTACTTGGTTATGCCCCAATGGTTGCTGAAAATGGAGCAGCCACCGTTCATCTCACTCAGGAAGACTGGGGGGTTGTAGCAGATACACTGTTTCAAATGAACACCCCTAAAGAAATGCTGCCTGAGGCCATTCAAGAGTTCAAACTGGTCAATGGAAACGAGGCCATCGAATTCACTACGCCCGACCTGGTGATTAGAGTAGAAGTAATGGCGTTCTAGGTCTAGAACATGACTCTAGACTATCGTCCCTCGGCTCAATTCGCCGCCGCCCGCAAATTGAATAGCGGGATGGTAGCTCTGAAACGTTTACCGTCCTGGCGTTCCATCAAATAGCTGCCCTCCATGGTGCCTTCGAAGGTGGTGAGGACGCAAAAGCTGTTGTATTCGTGTTTCTTGCCAGGGCCAAGGATAGGCTGTTTGCCAACAACCCCATCTCCCTCGACTTCTTGAACACGCCCATTCACTTCTTTTATTAGCCAACGCCTACGCAACAACTGCACTTCGTCCAGCGAGTTGTTCTCGATTTTTACGTAGTAGGCAAAAACAAATCTGTGATTGAGGATATCGGATTCTTGATCCAGATAAACGGGGCGAATCGTTACCGTTATGCCTTCAGTGGTGGATACATAAGGAACCATAGCTAAAAAAAGGATATGGATTTTGGTCATTGTCTTTATAAACGTATCATTTATCTTCTTTGTTCTATATCGAATTCTCGGAATCCTCAATTCATCATATTGTATATTTGTGTACTCACACTGTCCTGTGAGTACGTTTCGTATTTCGCGTTTGGTGTTTCGATAGGGCAACTCGAAACAAACCCGAAACGCGAAACCCGAAACCCGAAACGAAAAATATGTGATATTTTTTATAATTGACCGGTAGTTTCTCATGAGTGTACAGACTCCAGAGAAAGCTGTAGAAACCCTCTCTGAAGCAACTGTATTGTTTGCTGGAGACTCGGGAGATGGTATGCAGCTGACAGGTACCCAGTTTACCTTGGCCACGGCTTTTGCTCAAAATGACCTGGCTACCCTTCCTGACTTCCCTGCTGAAATTCGTGCTCCTGTTGGTACCACATATGGTGTGAGTGGATTTCAGTTGAAGTTTGGATCCACAGATATCAAAACTCCAGGCGATGAAGTCGATCTGTTGGTAGCCATGAATCCGGCAGCCTTATCGGTAAACATCAATCGAGTGAAGAAAGGGGGGACGGTTATTGTCAATACGGATTCTTTTGAAAAAAAGGATTTAAAACTTGCAAAGCTAACCACGAATCCACTCGAAGACGGCACGCTTGATGGGTTTCAGACGATACGTCTTGAGTTAACCAAGTTAACTCGGGAAACGCTGAAAGATTCTGGGCTGAATACAAAGGAAATCGACCGCTCTAAGAACATGTTTGCGCTAGGTCTTTCCTTATGGCTGTTTTCCCGCCCTATGCAGCCTGCCATTGATTGGATCTCTAATAAGTTTGCAAAGAAGCCTGTAATCAAGGATTCCAACTTACTGCTTCTTAAAAAAGGATTTCACTACGGAGAAACAACCGAGCAGTTTGTATACCGGTACGAGGTAAATCCTGCTTCTTTGAAAAAAGGATTGTACCGAGCGATTCGAGGCACCGAGGCCATGGCGCTCGGTTTTGTCGCTGCAACACAAAAGAGTGGACTCAAGATTTTATACGGAGCCTATCCGATTACTCCCGCTTCTGACATGCTGCATGAAATGAGCCGGCATAAGAATTTTGGGATTATGACGTTCCAGGCCGAGGATGAGATCGCTGCTGCTTGTGCTGCGCTAGGAGCAAGCTTTTCAGGTACGCTTGGCGTGACTGCCAGTAGCGGTCCTGGAATTGCTTTGAAAGGAGAAGCATTGGGATTAGCGATGATGACTGAATTGCCCATGGTTGTTGTCAATATTCAGCGCGGTGGACCTTCAACAGGGTTGCCTACAAAGACGGAACAGAGCGATTTGTTGATGGCGGTTTATGGGCGAAATGGAGAAGCCCCTATGCCGGTTATTTCTGCCAGCACACCGGGCGACTGTTTCGAGGCTGCGTTTGAAGCGTGCCGGATTGCTGTCAAGTATAGAACACCCGTCATGTTGATGTCGGATGGGTACCTGGCCAACGGATCTGCGCCCTGGTTGATACCTGATTTAGATCTATTGCCTGAGTTTAGCGCAGATTTTCTGACAGAGCCTAATGGGGAAGTCGACGGAGAGCCGGCATTATTCGCCTATTTACGCGATGAAGAAACACTTGCTCGTCCATGGGTCCGGCCTGGTACCAAAGGGCTGGAGCATCGACTGGGCGGACTTGAAAAGGCGGATAAAACGGGTAACGTCTCATACGATCCTGAAAATCACCAGTTTATGGTTAAAACCCGGGCAGCGAAGGTAGAGCGGGTCGTCCAAGATATTCCGGCTACCGACGTATACGGCGATGAGAGCGGTGAAGTGCTTGTGATTGGTTGGGGATCGACTAGAGGTTCAATTGAAGCGGCAGTGGATCAGTGCCGTGAAAGCGGCATGCAAGTAGGGGCTATTCACCTGCGATATATCGTTCCTTTCCCGGGCGATATTCCAGAGATATTTAGCCGTTACAAACGATTAATCGTTCCAGAATTGAATAATGGGCAGCTCATTAAATTACTGAGAGATAAATACCTTCTCCCATTTGAAGCGCTGAATAAGATTCAGGGGCAACCTTTCAAAGCCAGTGAAATCGTCGAAGCTATTAAAGGAGAGTAGTACCATGTCTGATAACAATAACCAACAAAAAAAAGGACCCAAACTGCCTCCCAAAAAAGCGACGCTTCCACCTGGAGGACCTAAGAAAGCAAAGCTGCCTGGGAAAGGACCCAAGCTGCCTCCGGGAATGAACGCAGGCGGTGACGGAGCATCAGGGTTAACTCGAAAGGATTTCGAAACAGACCAGGATGTCCGATGGTGCCCGGGGTGTGGCGACTATGCCATCCTTGCAACTGTTCAACGGCTTCTGCCGGAACTGGATGTCATTAAGGAAAACATCGTTTTCATCAGTGGTATCGGGTGTTCAAGCCGATTCCCCTATTACATGAAAACGTATGGGATGCACTCGATTCACGGACGCGCGCCGGCCGTTGCGACCGGTTTAAAAGCGAGCCGTCCTGAACTGGATGTATGGATCATTACTGGAGACGGTGACTCGCTTTCGATTGGTGGTAATCACCTGATGCATATTCTGCGGCGTAATCTTAACGTGCAACTCTTGCTCTTTAATAACCAGATATATGGTTTAACAAAAGGGCAGTACAGCCCGACTTCTGAAGTAGGTAAGGTTACGAAGAGTACACCCTATGGATCGATTGATCATCCTTTTAATCCAGTAGCTGTTGCTCTTGGAGCGGATGCTTCCTTTGTGGCGCGTACTATGGATCGCGATCCAAAGCACATGAAGTCGATTCTGAAACGAGCGCATGATCACCACGGTGCTGCGTTCTGTGAGATCTATCAAAATTGTAACATTTTTAATGACGGTGCTTTCTTCGAGTATACCGAAAAGAGTTCCAAGCCGGCTCGCGCGCTCTTTGTTGAAAACGGGAAGCCTCTCGTGTTTAACAAAGGAACAGAGGGCATTCGTTTAGATGGATTTACCCCAGAGGTGGTCAACCTGGAAAACGGGCAATGGTCTGCGGATGACTGTGTCGTTTATGATGAGACAAGCAGAGAATTGGCTGGTATTGTAGGGCGGATGTTCTGGCAAGAAGGCTTGCCTCGTCCATTCGGTGTATTCTATTCTGAAAGCCGGCCTACGTATGAAGATCTCCTGCACAAGCAGGTGCAAGGTGTGATTGAAAAGCGAGGTAAAGGGGACCTGGAGAAGCTTCTAAAAGCAGGTGATACATGGGTCGTTGATTAATGCGACTCGGCACGTCATCCATTGTTGTAGCTGCATTCGTTGGCCCTGGCACAGTACTCACCTGTGCCTCGGCCGGCGTGCGGTTTGGTTATACGCTGGGTTGGGTTCTGGTCTTTTCCACATTTGCCGTTTTTGTGCTCCAGTCATTTACAGCAGGAACTGGAATTCTTGCACAGAAGGGAATTGGTGAGGCCGTTCGAGACCGAGCTTCAACGTTAGTGCAACGTATCTGGATGTACGGGCTCATCATTTTGGGGCTTGGGATTGGTTGCGCAGCCTTCGAAACGGGTAACCTGGCAGGTGCTTCTGCTGGGATTCAAATTTTGTCAGGGGCCGAGGAGGCTTCTTCGTGGTACATCGTGTTGGTCGCTGCAGTAGCAGGCGTGTTGTTGTTGCTGGATGTAAAGCGCCTGATCAATGTGTTGGCGGTGTTCGTAGCGGGTATGGGAGTGGTGTTTGTTGCCAGTGTAGTTCTTGCTCCTATTGCATGGGCCGAGTTGCTCCGGGGGTTGATTGTGCCTTCAGCGCCTGAAGGAAGCATTTTGACCGTCATCGCCCTCGTAGGCACAACAATCGTAACGTACACCCTGTTTCTACACCCGGGAGCCTGTAAAGCATATTGGGCGGGTACTGATTCAGATCGAGCATGGAAAGGGGAGTTGACTGGAATGGCTTTGTTTATTCCACTGGGAGGGATCGTCTCGTTGTGCATCCTGTTTTCTGGTGCAGCGGTTCAAGGCATTGGCGAGAATATTTCGAGTGTCCCTGCGTTTGCTACACTTCTAGAGCCCGTTGCTGGGCCGGCTGCCCGAATTGTTCTAGGAGTAGGATTATGTGCTGCGGGTATTACTTCTGCTGTTACTGCGCCTCTTGCCGCTTCTATCGGTATTAGTGAGTTATTTGGCTGGGACCAGAACGAGCATGTAGGTTTCAAAGCCGTATGGATGATTGTCCTTATCTCTGGGCTTCTATTTAATCTGACAGGCATTTCTCCACTGCAACTTATTATTGCTGCCCAGGCGGCAAACGGCGTTTTATTGCCTTTGATAGCTGGGTTTGTTTTGTATCTTACCTGGACGCAAAAAGCAGTGGATATTCCCCTATGGTACAAAGGCATTGGGGTCGTCGTTGTTGGTATCTGTGGTTTTTTAGGATTGCGTACGCTAAGGTGGGTGTTTGATATGATAGTAGGGGGATAAAAGGAAGGTTTTCTGCGTTAGAGAGACTTCAATATTAACTACGTACTATAATAGAATCAATTTGTAAGACCCGTGGCACAAGAAGGAAAAACGCAGGAGTTCGAGTACAAAGCGGAGATGAAGCAGTTGCTTCACTTGATTGTTCACTCACTCTATACACATCAAGAAATATTTTTACGTGAACTCGTTTCCAACGCATCGGATGCACTTAATAAGGCACGATTTCGCAAACTTACGGATGAGAATATTCTTAGTAAGGACGTTCCCCTTGAAGTGCATATAGAAGTAGATCAGGATGCGAATCTGATAACGATCGAAGATGCCGGAATTGGGATGACGCGTGAGGACCTGGTTGAACGCATCGGTACCGTCGCCAGTTCGGGCACTAAGGCGTTCTTGGAGCAACTTAAATCCCAGGAGAAACCGCTTGACGGACAAATGATTGGTCAGTTCGGGGTCGGGTTTTATTCTGTATTTATGGTTGCCGATAAGGTGACGTTGGAAACGCGGCACGCGGATAATGATTCTCAAGGATTCCGATGGGAGTCTGGCGGAGAAGGGACCTTTACGCTTGAGGAAATCGAGCGTGTTGAACGGGGTACAAAGATTACTCTTCATCTAAAGGAAGATGCCAAGGAGTTCTCAGAAGAACAGCGTATTAAACACCTGATCAATAAGTACTCAAATTTTGTCGATTTCCCGATCAACATAAATGGAGAACAGGTCAATACGGTCAAGGCACTTTGGCATAAGCAAAAGAGCGAAATTGGTGAAGAGGAATTAAATGAGTTTTACAAATTCATCGCCAACGACTTTATGCCGCCTATGGGGCACTTGTTGCTTCACTTGGAAGGGGTTGTGAACTTTAGGGCTTTGTTGTTTGTGCCGGAAAAAGCTCCGCCTGCGCTGTTCCGCGATGAAGAATATCAGAAGCTCCATCTGTACTCCAACAATGTGTTCATTCAGGAAGATTGCAAGGATCTCTTACCTGATTATCTGAAGTTCATTCGTGGCGTTGTTGATGCAGAAGACATTCCTCTGAATGTATCTCGCGAGGTGACACAGTCCAGCCCGGTCATGGGTAAGATCCGCTCGATTCTCACGAATAAAGTGCTTGGCCTCCTGGAAGATTGGGCCAAAAAAGATCCTGAGAAATACATGAAGATGTTCAATGAATTTGGTCCGTTGATCAAAACAGGCATTTCAACAGACTTCAAGAACAAGGATCGGCTCATTGACTTATTCCGCTTCCCTACAACGCGCAAGCCAAAAGGAGAAATGACATCCTTAAAGGACTACGTGGAGAGCATGGGAGAGGATCAAACAGAGATCTATTATCTCCTCGGCGAACATCGTGAAGTACTCGAAAAAAACCCTAATCTTGAGTATTTCAAAAAGCATGATGTGGAAGTACTTCTGATGGATGATCCTGTGGATGCATTCATGATCACGTACCTGGATACGTATGATGACAAGCCTATTGTCAGTATCGAAAAGTCGGATATTGACCTGAAGCAGGATGAGGAACTGGCAAAAGATGCTTTGGCTGATGAGGACATCAATAAGCTGACGGCACAATTCAAAATCACCCTCGGAGATAAGGTCGAGGATGTGATGGTGTCGAAGCGTCTTGTTGAATCCCCAGTAACGCTGGTAGCAGGCAAGAGTGGAATGGATGCCCAAATGGAGCGGATGATGAAGATGATGGACCAGAACTTTATTTCTGGGTCTAAGATTTTGGAAGTGAATCCAGGTCATCCTTTGATCAAAAACTTGTCTCGCATGGTGGATAGCCAGGATGAAATTGATTTGATCGATAAAGTCATCTATCAACTATTCGAGGGGGCTCTATTGCTTGATGGAAACCTGAACCACACGAGCGACTACGTAACGCGTATGACAGACCTCATGGTTAAGGCGACCAACAATTAACATACATGCCCCATCCCCCCGAATCACACGATTTTGTGATCAAGCCCCATGCAACATTGCTGGGGCTTTCTTTTCCCACCCTTATTTCACTCATCGCCGAACCGCTGACAGGATTGGTGGATACGGCTTTTGTCGCTCGCCTTGGATCACCTGCATTGGCCGCTCTAGGGGTTGGCACCATTTTGTTATCCAGTGTA
>JAHQVL010000201.1 GCA_019634345.1 Rhodothermaceae bacterium | reverse complement strand
CTGCAATATTCTCTGACACAGGGGTGGAACCTGATTGCGACCCCATCCTGCAATAACATTGCTATTTTCTCCTCAAGTACATTCCCCACGGGCGCAATCGCCGAAGGCCTCTCCTACCATTACGACATAGGAGGGTATAAACCAGCATTTTCTTTTTCATTCCCTAGAGGATTACTTAACCAGGGAAAAGGGTACTGGGTGTACTCGATAACCAATGCATCGCTTAGCTTAACCTGCGGCTCTGGCAAACAGGCGCAACACGAGGAAGGAACGCTTGAAGATGTATCCAACTCATTTGGATCAATAACGCTTCGCGACTCTCAATCTGGTCTACAAACCTTCTATTTTGGCAATACACTCCAAAGGCAAGAAGAAGCGATCTCTTACAAACTCCCCCCGAAAGGTCCGAAAGGCGATTTTGACGTCCGCTACACAAATGACACTCGATTAACCCAGCAGAACGATGCCGTCGTTCGCATTAATGATGCAGCATTTCCACTTTCTGTGTCTTTCAATAATGCGCCAGCGGAAAAAGAAGGTGTACTCTTCATCGATGAAATGAATCGTGCTGGTGCCGTCATCCACACACATCAGATCACTGAAAACGAGAACATCCAGCTATTTGACTCTAGTGTAGGGTATTTGAAAGTACGCTTTGTGGAATCACAAAAAGAAGACCTACCTATGCAGTTCTCTCTGCATGGCAACTATCCAAATCCGTTCAATCCGACAACACGTATTACGTTTGACATACCTGAACGAGGAGATCTTACCTTGAAGGTCGTGGATATGCTTGGTAGAGAGGTTTATTCGAACACGTATCTAGGACTAGAAGCTTCTAGCAACCAGTCTCTTTCCTTCGATGCGAATGATCTTCCTGCTGGAATCTATGTCTATGTGCTTTCACTACAGACGAGCAATCAATTGCTAACTCAATCGGGCAGAATGACGCTTCTAAAGTAACCACACATGCAGTGTTACCTTAGTTAGAAGAAGGATTCTAATCAATCCCCCGAATAAAACGATCTCGCAATTCCTGGATGTAGATGCCAATACTGTTGCGCAACTCATATACATCCTCATACAGTTTGAGATACTGAGCGGGATCCATGTATGCCTGGTCTTTCATCTCAGGCAACAACTCCAACGCACTATTCGCCGATTTGATAGCCCTTTTGAGGCAGGCGATATTTCCCCCAATCATGTCTCTCTCCAGTCCCATCCCATGCCCTTTTGCAATATTGGCGGTTATCTGCATGATGTTCGCACAGAACTGAACGAGCGTACTATCTTTAATTGCGCCAGGCAATTGGTCCGACCAATCAAGTGTTTGCTGCGTTAAAGAAAGCGCATCTCGATATACAGGCACAAAGGAAAGTTCTTCAAACACACTTTCAGTATGGGCCTCGATAAACTCTAATGTATCTTCCACCGCTTCTTCTTCTGGAGACTCATTCGCTTCAGACCGGAAGAAGGTAAGCTCAACATCATCAGATTGCCACCCATACTGGATCAGATAGGCGCGAAATGCTTCTCTCCATTCCAGTTGAACCTCCCTATCATCCGATTTTGGGGGCGGGTGCTCATCGAGGAATCGATTTAAGATTTTCATATAGCGCGAAACGCGCTCATCGTCTTTCCTTAAAAAAGACTCCCACCGTTCTTCATCCCATATATCATCACTAAACATCGATCAATACTTGGGTTTAGTTGAATGAAGTAATTGTATTTAGGAGGGTTTTAAAAACAGATTGTACACGGTGCTTCGCAGCCTGATCCTGGAAATGAGAACTGCTAATACCTTCACCGCAATTACCCTCTACACAGGAAAAACCAAATACCCGTAGGTCCATGTGCCTTGCAGTTATTACTTCAGGAACGGTATCAAAGCCGACTATATCTGCACCAATCTTGCGGAGAAACTCCTGCTCGATTGAATCCAGTGCATTGAAGCTAGCTTGAGGTATTGCAGAAAGAACACACTCATGGAGACGTATTCCATGACCTTTTAATACGCGAATACTGTGCTGCCTTAAAGCAAGGTCGTAAGGTTCTGTCATATCAGGAAACCGAGGCCCCCACGTGTCAATATTCGCCCCAACTAGAGGACTATTTCCCAACAAATTTATATGATCGGAGAGTATGCAAACCTCCCCAGGTTGAACCTCTGGCCGAATGCTGCATCCAACTCCTCCAACAACAAAGGATTCAACGCCAATCGCTCCCATAACTCGAACAGGCAATGACACCTGCTTCATGGTCATTGCTCCCGCTGCAGGGTTGTCATAGGCCCTTCCTTCTACACAAAAAAACCGAACCGCGTCACAAATTCGTATGGTAGCAAAAACTGAATCAGCCTTAACAAACTCGTTTTCTACGTTTAAAACCAGTTGCTCTTCAACCTCAAACACATCATCAAGAACTTCGCTTAAACCTGCTCCAAACAGAATGCCTACTGAAGGCACACGGGACACCCTACCCTTTATTTCTTCTGCGATACTCTCTACTGCGCTTACATAGGATTCCATTTCAACAGGCACTACCCTATGTGTATCTTGGCTCATAAAATCTATCAAACGAATTCAGATAGTGTTAATCCAAATCGTTAAGAATACGTCTTATTTTTTCGATTTCCTCTGGAGTGGCAGACAAGTCGTCATCATTTTCACTACCAAAGATAGAGGCGAATCCTTTGTTACCCATTGAGGAATCGGTTGTATTCGAACCTGAATTTTCATCAACAACAGGACGCACAACCCAGCCATCCTTGGTGTGTTGCTGATTAAGGTTACCCGGTGAGTTGCTCTGCCCGCTTGGACTTGCATGAGTAGTGGGCGGTACGTCCTGATTGAATCGATCATTCAGCGTATAGGACTCTGCCGGTTTACTCGGAGATGCATGGCCATTTTTCTTTTCTGTGGTTGCTTTAAAAAGATCTTTGGCCGCATTTGAAGACTTGGACGTGTTTACCGTAGATTTTATAAAATCTAATTCATCAGAACTCAGGTCATCAGGCTCTTCGGTGGCATTACTTTTCCCCGAAAGATCGCTGAGTGTAATCTCTGAGTCTTGATCATCTCTCACGTAAGGCATCTTAATACTGCTATCGGCCCCTACAGAATCGGTAGTGCTTCTATCTCTTAATGAACTGTCAATTTCATCCAGTGGAATATCCACTTCAAAAGAAGGCTCCTCAACAAGCGGGGACGGACGCCCAACGGGAGAATGAAATCCTAGATCATTACTATCATAATCATCCATGTAGGACCTCGACTCCAACTGCTTACGCTCTGTAGGATGCAGGCGCACATAACTTGCACCGAGTTGGTCCTGCCCTTCGAAACGAGCAAGCAACTCCATTTCAGACATCAAGAACGCACGCAGTCTTGCAATCACCTCATCACGCCGTCCACTTATTTTTGTAATATCGTGCTTCAAGCGCTTATGCTCTTGGGATCCTTTTTTCCGAAGCTCCTCCGCTTCGCCTCGTGCCTCTCGGATGATGATCTGCGCTTCTCTCTGAGCATTCTCAATGGTTTTGTGAGAATTGTCTCGCGCTGTCTCTAGAGCCTCTTGAAGGGCCTCTTCAATTTTCCGGTAATGCTCCAGTTTACTATCTAGATCACGAACCTTTTGCTCCATCCTTGCATTTTCATCAAGTAGGCTGCTCCACTGATCAGCTACCATCTGAAGAAAGGATTGTACTTCTTGAGGATCTACACCGCGAAACGCGCGGGTAAATTCTTGTTTTTTAATATCAAGGGGAGTCAGTTTCATGATACCAACACTAATTATGTGAGCCCAGCCGGGCTAGATAGCAAGAGCGTATTCTCTTAAGATACAAATTTCAAGTTTCCAAAGAAAAATACTTGATTAATGCCTAGAACCAAAAAGGAGACTACCAACACGTACATGGGTGGCTCCTTCCTCAATGGCCACTTCAAAATCACCACTCATACCCATTGAAAGATTCTTAATAGATCCATACTTACCTCCCAATTCGTCTCGCAGTGCTCGAAGCAATGTGAACTGAGGACGAATATCTTCTGGATTTTTGGCAGGTGCAGCCAAGGTCATCAAACCAATCGCATCTATATGTTCAAAGTTTTGAATCTCTTCGAGAAATCCGTCGACTTCCTGAGGCTGCAATCCGAATTTCGATGATTCTCCGGAAACATTCACCTGAATCATACACGGGATTTTTTCACGGAGCCCCGAAGCACGCTTATTTAATTCACTAGCAAGACGCACACTGTCAAGCGAGTGCATCATATCAGCATTGGAGGCGATATCTTTTGCTTTATTCCGCTGAGCGTGTCCAATCATGTGCCAATAGATATCCCCATCGTTTAATACTCCGGGCAGACTTTTTGACTTTTCATTGAGCTCTTGCACTCGGTTTTCTCCAAAGTGGCGGATTCCAGCTTGATATGCTTCTAAAACTGAAGACATTGGAAATGTCTTAGACACGGCTATTAGTGTAACAGATTGCTCGTCTCTACCTGCTCGTTCACAAGCTTGCTTTATTCGCTCGCGAATTTTCCGTAATCGTTCCCTTAACATCAAGTATATGTTTTGCTCGAATAACACCCTATGAATATAACGACCTAAGTAGATAAAAAATAGGGATTAATCTCACTCCACTCCATGCTTAACTATAACTTTAATGCTTTGATCCCGGCACACATTGCGATTGCATTGAATAATCATGGCGAAATTATTCTAATTCAAATCACTACTGTGTACCTATAAGGTTCGTTACACATACCAGTAATCCACGTAATTCACTACTCTTACGCCGCCCTCAAGACTTCTAGAGTTGGACGGTTATAAATGCCTCTACTATTAAACATCCCTACTGCAATCGTTAACGCCGAGACAGCAAGAACGGCTATTAGCAACGTAATGCCTGAAAGATAGAAAGGCGACTCAAACACAAATAGCGCCATTAGCCAGGCACAGATTACTGACAGCAAAACACCTGTTAAAGCTGCAAGAAGCCCTAAGAACAGGTACTCAACAAATTGAATCTTTATGATCTGTTGCCTTGAGGCTCCCAGCGTCTTTAGAAGCACGCTCTCTCCAACACGCTGATACCTGCTTACTGAGACTGCACTAATGAGTACAATAACTCCCGTTATTATGCTAAATAGCGCCATAAAACGAAGCACAAACGATATCCGACTGTAAATTGCATCGAACACGTTAAGAACGAGAGACAGATCAATCGCTGATATATTGGGGAAACGACTCACTACAGAGGACTGCATACGTGCTGACTGATCTTCATCTTCTGCCCGCGTAAGCAACACAAAAAATTGAGGAGCCTGCTCAAGTACTCCTTCCGGGAAGACAAAGAAGAAGTTTGTCTGAACCCTCTGCCAATCAACCTTCCGAATACTTGTTATCAAGGTGCTTACGGGTAACCCCTGTACGTTCCACTCAAGCGAATCACCAACTCCAACACCCAATTCATCGGCCACATCTTCCTCTATTGAAACGGGGACGAGGGAGCTTCCACTTTCGTAATAACCAACGAATTCGCCGGCCACTAGAGTTTCCGAGTCAGTCAGTTCACCTCTGTATGTCGACTGATACTCTCTACCATGCGCCCAGGTGTATTCGTCTCGCGTAGAATCTTGTCTAATTTCCTCTAAAGTGCGTCCGTTCACTTTTGTTATGCGCATTGCTATTAACGGCACTTTTTCAAGAAGCGGAAGCCCCTGATCAGAAACCGACGTGGAAAGATCATCGAGTTGACCGGGTTGAATGTCGAAGAACACAAGATTGGGCCGGCCCTCTCCGCCGGCTATTTCAATCTGCTTCAACAAGATTTGCTGTACCAAAAACATGGTAACAATCAAAAAGGTGCCTAACCCAAGAGACAACATCAATATTACGGTTTGATTGTTGGGCCGGTAGAGATTTGAAAAGCCCTGCCTCCAAGGATACGGCCAGGAAGATGGGAAGAACGTTCTGGAGAAAACCGTAATCCCCTTGGCTACGAGGGCAAGCAAACCAAAAACGATAAAAATCGCCCCGCCATATGCTAAACCCAGCCACCATACCGGTGCCTGGAGAATGGCGAAGCCAAACACGGCAGCTACCAGAACCACATATATCACATAGCGCCACCTACTCGGCACAACCGTTGTCGTATCGACACTCTTGCGCAGCGTCAACAAAGGCGAGGTGTTCTTAACAGCCAAAAGAGGCAACAAAGCAAACAGAAGGCTCACACCTAAACCTGTAGATAACCCGGCCAGTACCGGCATCCACATGATTTCGATATCTACACGTACAGGGAGGAAATCCGCCAATAATTGGGGAATCAAAAATTGAATACCAATCCCTAGGCCACTTCCTACAAGAGCAGCAATCAATCCCATAACTGAGGCCTGGGTCAAGTACACACCAAACGTTGGACCCGATCGGGCACCAAGGCAACGAAGAATGGCAACCGTCTCGATACGCTGTTTAATATACACATGCACCGCACTGGCAATACCCACGCCTCCCAGTAGCAAGGCGATAAAACCAACCATGTTTAGAAACCGGTATAGATTGGTCAGCCCTTCATTCCAATCTTCCTGGCGTTCTGAAATGGTATCAAAGCCTACCTTTTCGGCCCTTAATACGGGTTCAATATCCTCTACTAATGCATCTACATCCCGGCCTTCTTCAAACTTAAAAAACATCTCGTAGCGCGCCCGGCTTCCCCTCGATAGTAACTGCGTATCCAATCCTTCATAAGGAATAAATACCCGGGGGCTCAGCATACCCATGGCCGACGTCTCCCGAGGAGTCTTGACGATCTCGCCATCAATCCGGTAAGTCACTACCCCAACTTTCACTGAATCCCCAACAGAAAGGTCGAATTGTTTTAAAAGCGAAGTCTCTATCAGGGCCCCTCCTGATTGCTGGTAGGTACCGGCTGCTTCTGGTGGCATGGTCTCAACTGCGCCATAATAGGGGTAATTACCTTCAAGGGCCCTCACTGTGGATAATCGAGTCCCCCCATTGGATGGGAAAAACACCATGGATGCAAAAGAGACTCGGTATGACTGTTCACCACCAATCGAGTCAATGAGGACATCCACTCTTTCAGGAAAGGGATCTCCGTTCTCAATGCTCAAATCAGCACCTAACAATGTTAGCGCTTCATCATCAACGGCACGCTTCAGGTTTTCCCCAAACGAACTTATGGCAACAAGAGCCGCGACTCCAAGCACCATAGAAGAGACGAATAAGAGCAGCTTTCCACGGCTTCCCCTGCTATCTCTTACTGCCATCTTAAGTATCCACAACAAATTTGACATCGTTCTCTCTAGAGCTTCGGATTCAACGTTCTATGTTTATCAGCGTGAAACCTGCACGCCTGGATCAGGAATAGCAAAACGAGAACTAATGTCATCCGAGACGACCTTGCCGGCTTTCAACTGGATGATGCGGCTTGTTTTCTGCGCCAATTCAAGATCATGAGTTACCAGGACTAATGTTGTGCCCTCTTTCTGATTCAACTCAAAGAGTAGAGACTCGATGGTTTCTCCTGTTTCAGCGTCTAGATTACCCGTGGGTTCATCGGCAAACAAAATCCGAGGCTTATTAATGAATGCCCTGGCTATACCAACACGCTGCTGCTCCCCGCCGGATAACTGACTGGGATAATGCGTCGCTCTATCCAATAGCCCGACAGCCTCTAGCAAGGACCTGGCCCGGGAAGCAACACCTCGCTCTCCCCGTAACTCTGCCGGCACCATAATATTTTCTATCGCGGTTAATGTTGGAATCAATTGAAAGGATTGGAATACAAATCCAACGTGTTGATTTCTCAGCGAGGCGGTTTCATCCTCAGACAACCCATTTAAGTCAACCCCGCATAACTGCACACCTCCCTCCGAAGGCCGATCCAAACCCGCACATAATCCGAGTAACGTTGTTTTACCACTTCCAGAAGGGCCTACCACAGCACAGGTTTCTCCTTCATGTATCGTAAGCGTAACATCTTTTAATACGGTTAACTCGCTGGAGCCGCTCGTATACGTTTTTGATAAATTTTGTAGAGTGAGAATCGAGTTTGATTGCATTCCAGATGCGTTTGAAACATGAGATAAGGTTGCACTGTTGAGAAAGCATAACCTTCCTCAGAGATCCCATACAATGCATAATTATCTTCGAATTGCGTTAATTGTCTTTATATACACCTATATCTCTGCCTGTACGCAGTCCAATGAACAATCTCAAACGTCTCAAGCTGCACAAACAGAGGAAACAACGGCTTCTACTATTTCTGAACCTTCAGAAGCTATCGATCAAAATGAGCAGCATATTTTGTTTTTTGGAGATAGCATAACAGCCGGGTACGGGCTGGATGTGGAACAAGCGTTTCCTGCTCTGATTCAGGAAAAAATAATAGCCGAAGATCTTCCGTTTCGAGTAACAAACGGCGGATTATCTGGAGAAACATCTTCCGGCGGTTTAAACAGAATAGACTGGCTACTCAATCAACGGGTAGACATATTCATTCTGGAGTTGGGAGGCAACGATGGATTGCGGGGTGTACCTCTAGACTTAACAGCGTCTAATCTGCAATCAATTCTGGATCGCGTGAAAGAAAAAAACCCTGAGGCCTCTCTGGTCGTTGCTGGCATGCAAATCCCCCCTAACCTGGGCCCAGACTATACGAATCAATTTAAAAACCTTTACCCTACTCTTGCCGAAAACAACAGCGCAACCCTGATTCCTTTCATACTTGATGGCGTTGCTGGCATCGAGTCATTAAACCTACCTGATGGCATACATCCTACCGCCGAAGGGCACAGCATTGTTGCCACGACTGTATGGGACACCCTTCTGCCTATCATGGAAGAGAGAGTGGTAGATGCAGGCGACTGCTCCATTCCTGAGGACTTTACGGCCGCACCAGAAGAAGATTGCGAGATAGACCTTGAGGAATTTTAATAGCATCCTACAGATTAAATAACGATATTACTATTTAAGCTCTACATTAATCACCCTGCCGTATTTGGGAGAGATTTATCGAAAAAGTGCTGAATACGCTACTTTATGGCAGACATGTTTTCAAATCCTCACAAAGATGCACCGCGAACGTGTCTAACTGTCACGACAATACAGCATCCAAGCTCGCAAGCGAAGTATGCTTTCGTAATTGCTAAATTGCGACCTATCTAAAAAGCGAGTGTGGGAGCAGTAGCCGGTAATTATGTCTCAGAACGATTCCAATCCATTATCAGAACGCGTAGAAGAACTTGAGCAACTTGTAGATACGTTGCGCAATAAAATCACGCAGCTTGAAGGGCAGCTTGAGGAAGAAAAGCGTTCCAAGACACCTACACCTGCACCTCAAAAGTCCAGCTTCCACTCAAAAATTGCATCAGGCAGAAACGGCCATTCCTCTGCTAAACAAAATTACATCCCAACTCCTCTTCCTTCTCCCCAACCACCGACTGCCCAAAAACGATCTAAAAGGCGTCGTGAAAACCGGCCAATGTATGCGCTGAATAGCGATGAGTGGTTGAATCGAATTGGCCTCATTTTACTTTTCCTGGGTGTTGGCTCTCTACTCAACTACATCTTTACCCTTGAGTGGTTTAGTGCGATCTACCGCGTTATGTCGGGCAGTTTTGTAGGGATGCTCTTACTGGCTATCGGGCTACACTTCCACAAGATCAAGCCAAAATTTGGCCAGGTATTGCTAGGGGGTGGCGTAGCCACTTTTTACCTTACAGCGTTTGGGGCCTATCAATTGTATGAATTGATCTCGTACCCCGTTGCCTTTATTGTTTTATTTATCATAACAGCCTTCTCCTTTGGGCTTTCTGCCCAACGCGATGATGGCTTACTGGCAATTCTAGCCACGTTGGGTGGCCTCGTAACGCCTTTCATCATGCACGTTGAAGGCGACCATTTGCTCTGGCTGATTAGCTATACATCGCTCGTATTGATTGGCTCTAGTGCTATCTATTGGTTTAGGGGATGGCGCAGCCTGTTGTTTGTCTCTTCAATCGGCGCCTGGCTTGTTGTACTGTTCTGTTATCTGAACTATGGATTCCAATACGATTCCATTTCATCAGAGCGATGGACGCTACAGTTTGGACTCATCCTCGCCTTGATATTATTCTGGGCCATGCCTGTTGGCCGTGGCATCCTTCGGTCTGCTGATCCGGGAAAGTGGCCAGCCCCACCTCCTATTAGCCTGGTCGGCTATTTCTTTAATCATCCAGCACTGCCTCTTTCCCTTACAACGCCGCTGACAACGTTGTTTGTATCCATTTTGATCTGGGACCTACCTGATTCAAAGTGGGGCATCATCACCCTGATAGGAAGTGCCCTGTTCATTATCCTGTACTACCGAATCAGGTTCTTTGATAGCGAAAGAGGATTGAATCACCTCTCACAGGTTCAAGGCTTTACTGCGATCATCTTGATCACTATTGCCCTCTTCTACATGTTCGATAGCTATCTCTTATTGGTCGCTCTCGCCATAGAAGCTTTCCTTATTCGATTGGTTGCCAGATTCAACCAAGATCGCCTGTTTTCATACACCTCTCATGCATTCTTCCTAATCCTAACTGGCTGGACCATTCGCCGCCTTATAAATATGCCATCTATGGGGCCACCTATGTCCAGCCCCACAGCACTCTCCGAATTGTCATTTATAGCACTGCTCGCGCTCTCTGCCTTCTTTGTTCGTAGGAAATGGAGAGTCTCGTTATATATGACCGTAACCCATGCTCTTTT
>JAHQVL010000200.1 GCA_019634345.1 Rhodothermaceae bacterium | reverse complement strand
GCTACCGCTCTTTGAGTACCTGTCCGAGACCCAATCTACCCAAGCCCCCTTAAAACTGGCTGGTATGGATGTTCAACCGATTGGAAGCAATAAAAAAGATCGCCCCCGCTTTCTTGCTGAGTCAATCGCTGCTCTTGATCCGGTTTATGCCCAGGACATTCATGACCTCGACTCTACATTTTTAGCCGTTTATGCAAAAGGTAGCAAATCCCGTCGCGCTCATTTCAGAAGCCCTGAAGGGAAAAACATGCTTACCGGCTATGAGCAATTCATAGACTATCTCGCCGATCAGCCTATGCAAGAAGGGTCATCATTTAGCACGATGCTCGTTGCTCAGCAAACGGCCCGTTCTCTGGCCTGGTACATCCGGCAACAAACGGCTCCAACCACAAAAGAATACGTGGAGAACCGAGATCAAGGCATGGCTGAGAATCTCCGTTTTATTGCAGACGTGTTGTACCCGGATGAGAAAATCATCGTGTGGGGGCACAACTTTCATATCCGGCACGACAATATCTCCATCCCCCCTGACTCAGTGATGTTTCCCAACGTTGCAGCGCACACCATGGGCTATTGGGCACGTTCGTGGTACCAATCTGATCTGTATACCGTTGGATTTTATGCGCATGAAGGCACTTCAATGGACAATGGGGGGAATATATTCACCATCTCCCGGCCTTCAGCGGGCAGCCTGGAACACCTTTTATATGATCCAGACAGCGAAGCCGTCTTTGCCGATCTTTCTCAAGCTTCAGGAATGGGCCCCACAGCCTGGGTCACGACCCCGATTACAGGCCGCTACAATGGTGAAACCCCCCTTTCCCTCATCCCTAAAGATCAATATGATGCTATAGTGCTTATCAACACCGCGTCTCCTAGAGAGATGTTGTATTGATACACCCTTCAGGCTAACCTATTTAGTCTCTCCACGAGGGAAGAATAAGGGCATTGAACGATTCGCCAGACTTGACACGATCAAGATACACATACACAGAATCCTTGCTTATGCCTGCCACCCATTGACCGGCTTCTTTTCTAGCGGCGGCATAATGCGTCGTCAGTCGTTCACTCTCTTTCACAAAAAACTTGCTACCGGTCTTTAAATCGACCACATATTCAGTAGATGCCGTATCATGAAGGGCATATGCTTCCCGGAGATCGACCTGCATGGCAAGCCCTTCATCGAACCAAATGGGCCATGCGACTCCCCTCCTCTTATAATCGATTCGATGGGCTATTTCAGCATGCATTAACTCATGAGCCGTTACATCGACATTCTGCCCTTCAGGGCCCACAAATACGCAGGATCGCTTCCCCAGGTAGCTTGTGCTTCCATAAGGGTTCAGCTTCAGAGGCCAGAATGCGGCTTCATGATCAAAAAACAACACCTTTGGCTTAGCCTCCGGTATCCCAAACGTATCTTTGATTCTCTCTCGTGCTTCGAAGATAAGTTGCTCATATTTAGGAGATTCATGCACATTGTCGTTCGCGAAGGCACACAGCACTATCCCCGGGCGCGTTACAGCCCCAAACCCCAGGAATACAAGTACGCCTACAAGAAGAAAGATACGTTTCAATGGAAGACCTCAGATCAAGGATGATAGTTACACAATAAACTTCATTTTTGAAAAAATATTGTGCTTACGTATTGCTCGCATGCTTCACCGTTTTCCAATTGCCAGGGAAGTTTATCAATCTCCAAAGCGCTTTAGCACCTTCTCTACTCCCCGTTCATAGCTTGCGCCAAACAAGTTGAGATGATTTAAGAGGTGATACAGATTGTAGAGTTCTTTTCGCTCGCTGTAGCCATCCTCTACGGGCCAGGCTTCCCAATAGGCTTCGTAAAAGATCTTTTTAAAGCCACCGAAGAGCTCAGTCATTGCCAGATCTACTTCGCGATGTCCATAATAGACGGCGGGGTCTATCAAGGCCACCTTGCCGTTGGTGAGTGTCATAAAGTTGCCTCCCCACAAATCGCCGTGTACCAGGGAGGCTTCGGGTTGGGCAGGAATCAGCCTCTCTAACCGGTTATACAGGTTATCCAAATACCCATTCCATTCCTCAGGCCATCGCCCAGCCTCACGCGCCATTTGTACCTGCGGTTCAAGTCTACAATCCCGAAAGAATTCAGGCCAAGTGTCCCTCGTATCATTTACCTGAGGAGAACGACCGATAAAATTATCCTCATCAAGCCCAAAGGCCTGAACAGACGTCCGGTGCAACGCGGCCAGTCCACGGCCAAAGGCCTCCCAGGACTGGGTTGAAGCGTGCCCCTGGTTTAGCCACTCGAGGAGGATATACCCTTGCTCCCCGGACTCAATAGAAATCACCTCGGGGATAAGCAATGGACTGCCAGCAACGCGTAAGGCGTCTAACCCGGCCGCTTCTGCGCCAAACGTTTTAGCGACATGATGCATCCCCCACTTGACAAAAAACGTCCCTTTTGCTGCGGAAAGACGCGTTGCATGAGCAATACATCCTCCCCCTACAGGTGTAATGTCACTTATTGGACCTGTATGCTGTTGAATGGCAGCAGTGATAGTAGATGGAATGGACGAATTACCTAAATCGATACTCATTTCTCTCTCTGCAATCTATTATCTAGAGATGGTCAACCGTTAGATTTAATGACCGTCTAAAAGGTACTAATACGTATACACACCATAACCCTCTCTACACATATTTCAAAGAAGCGATCATTTGAAATATGTGCCCGATTAAATTAAGGGACGCTTACGCGGTGCGCCTATTGTACGCATAGGATACGCCATTGGATAACACCCCGGTACCAAATAGATAGAACGTGGAGGGGAAATTATAGGGTACAGGAGCACCCACAAACTGATTCGCTGGGCTGAATATCGTGGTACATTGAGTCACATCAATCAAACACAGTAACGCAAGCCTCCCAACTATGCCTACTACTTCTCTTTTTATCGCCTCAGACGCTCAGCTTACTCGAACCGTGAAGCACAATAAAACGCAACTGACGATTAAGCACCTCCTGGACTGCCTGCTCGTGTTCATCACTATGCCACTCTGGCTTCCACTATGCGGCCTCATCTACGCCTTGATCTGGTTCGAAGATAAAAGGAATCCTCTGTTCCTACAGGAGCGCATTGGAAAAGACGGCCGGGCCTTCAAGACGTTCAAGTTTAGAACCATGGTCCCCAATGCAGAAGAAGTACTACGCAGTGTGCTTGCACAAGATGATGAGCTAAGAGAAGAATGGGAGACCTTCTACAAGCTTCGCAAAGATCCTCGCATCACAAAAATAGGCAACTTTTTGCGCAAAACGAGCCTTGATGAGCTTCCACAGCTTTTCAATGTACTCCGTGGCGAAATGGCCCTTGTTGGCCCTCGCCCACTCACATCCTATCACCTTGACGCCCTTCCACAAGACGTATGCAACGTCCGCGAACTCGTTAAGCCAGGCATCACCGGCATGTGGCAAGTATCAGGCCGCAGCGACTCTGGCAACGACGGCATGAAGCAGTGGGACCCTTACTACGTCAAGAACTGGTCTCTAGGCCTCGACATCACCATTCTCTACCGCACCGTGTTCGTAGTCTTAAAAAGAGAAGGTGCTTACTAAACAAGTTTAGGAAGCACGTTTCTTGTTCCTCGTTTCTGGTTTCTGGTTGTTCAAAAAGCAGACCTTTTACCAAACAAGAAACGAGAAACAAGAAACCAGAAACAGAATCAAGAACTCGATCTTGATTCCAAGTCTTGAAGCAGCCTCCTCACCGTCCGATCTACAATCTGATACACATGTTCGAAGCCCTGCTCCCCGCCATAATACGGATCCGGAACTTGCAAGTCGCCTGGTTCGGGGTCGTAACTCCTGAAGAGTTTGATCTTATCCGCGTATTTGCCATGTCGATCAAGATGCTTAATATTGGATAGATTATCGCTGTCCATGGTCAGAATCACATCGTAATAGGACAAATCTCCAAACTCAAACTGTTGTGCTCGCTGTTCTTCTAGAGAAACCCCGTGCCTCATTGCCGTTTCTCTCATTCTCCCATCCGGTTTTTGCCCCACATGCCAGGCGCCCGTCCCAGAAGAAGCCACTTCGTAGTGATCAAACACATTCATCTCCTGCGCTACATGCCTAAACACGCCTTCAGCCAAAGGGCTTCTGCAAATATTCCCCATGCAAACAAACATGATCCGTGTGAGTGGTGCGTCGCTCATAATCTTTTTCTTCAGTTCAAAGTTCAAGGTTCAAAGTTTAAAGTTCTTGGTTTGTTCTACACCTGCCCAACTTTTAACTTTGAACCAACATTGAACCTTGAACTTTGAACCTTGAACTAGAAATTGATGTCCGACGTCCTCACCGTAAGTAGTTTTGCTCGTTTTGCCCGTGAATGCATTGAAGATGCGTTTGGGGATGTAAAGGTTGAGGGTGAGATCTCTAACTTTAAGCAGCATACTTCCGGCCATTGCTATTTCACATTAAAAGATCGCGAGGCACAGGTTAAGTGCGTGATGTGGCGGCATACGGCGCAGTCTCTGTACTTCAGGCCTGAGGACGGCATGCAGGTGAGGTTGTATGGGAAGGCTTCAGTCTACGAAAAAAGAGGCGATTTACAATTGGTAGCCCGAGCGCTTCGGCATGCGGGCGAGGGAGGTTTACAAAAAGCGTTTGAGGAATTAAAGCGGAAGCTTCAGCAAGAAGGTTTATTTGATACTGAAATTAAAAAGCCTTTTCCTACGTTCCCAAAGCGAATTGGCGTAATAACCTCCGAAACGGGAGCCGCATTGCACGACATTCTCTCAATCATTGAACGGAGATATCCAATTGTTGAAGTGCTGTTATTTCCCGTTCAAGTACAGGGGCCGCAGGCAGCGCCAACTATTTGCGCTGCGATTGAGCATATTAACGCACTGGTTACTCAGGAGGAATACCGTGTAGAGGTATTAATAGTAGGACGAGGAGGCGGATCGCTCGAAGACCTTTGGGCCTTCAACGAAGAAGAAGTAGCCCGTGCTATTTATGCTTCATCGATCCCCATCATGAGTGCTGTAGGTCACGAGACGGACTTTACGATATCCGATTATGTAGCTGATAAGCGGGCGGCAACGCCTTCTATGGCTGCGGAACTCCTTACCCCAAGCGCCCCTGAACTCTACGCCTACATTCAGAGTTTGTCTCACCGTTCTCGTGAGCTTGTTCTTTCTCGCATTGAAGAGCACAATCGGTATATCCAAGCTATACTTTCAAAGCATAGCTTCAACAGACCGGTCGACCAATTGGCTCAATACAGACAGCATGTCGATTTGCTTGCTTCGCGGTTATCCCGACTGGGTCCTAAATACCTGGATGGTCTCAAAGAACGCGTCGAGAGCCTTAATCAGCGATTGTCTTTATTGGATCCTTACCGGCCGCTGAAAAAAGGCTATGCTATCGTAGAACAAGATGGTCAATTCATTCGTTCTGCTGATGCGTTACATTCTGAGAAACCCGCTACCGTGCGTTTCGAAGATGGTGTGCGCACCATACGAACTACCGACTGATTGGAATCGCTTCCAGGAATTTTTATTTTCCGGAAACTATCCCTTTCAATCCAACAAAAATTGACTATATTGGGTCGCAATATGTTGTGACCCCATCACCACTTTTTAAATAGGATTTAGGGTATTGTCTCCCTACATTTAAGCGCAAGCCCCTGTCCTTAAAACCACATATTATGGCAGAGATTTGTATTGAATTAACGCCGGCTTCCCGTTTTGACATCATCGATGTTAACCAGCGTATACTCTCTGAGAACGCAGACTTTATTGCCGAAAACAACAAAGCGTTCTACTGCTCTTATCACACAACGGCAGGGTACCTCGAGCAAAGCATCTGTGACCGGCTCAATCACAATAGCGACTCCGTTCGCAGCTTTATCCATCCTTTCCAGGAGCTTTTCCCCCCTAGAGCCAACTATAACCACGACAAGCTGCATCTCCGATCAGAACTCACCGAGGAGCAAAAGTTGTCGGAACCGCTAAATGGAGACTCACACCTTACCTACATCAGCTCAGGCCTGCAGAATTGCGTCACCTATGTGTTAGACAAAACGAAGCCGGCCTATTTTATTGATTTAGATGGTGTGTATGATGGAAATGCACGCAGAAGGCGGACGACGGTTATCGGGTATAACCAGGAGGAATTAGTCGGTATTTTCCCTCTAACGATACCCGTCTCATCCCATCGTGTGGATTCTGTAAACCTGAAAGACGCTCGTTTGGGCGTCTTTGAGCAGCTTCAAGAGCTTATCACCAAATATGGCATCCAACGAGGCCGCGTTGACATTACGCTCGCCCCCGAGGAAGATCATGTGGCGTTGACCGTTAATGAGTTCGAAACGTTGCTTATGCAGAATGACCTGGCGGATGTCCTGCATAACCCGATGCGCTTTATGGCTCAGAAAGGATGGCACATGCTTAAGAATCCACGAGCCGTTCCGATGAAGATGCTGAATTATGCGAAGTATGACCTCGTTCACGTAGTCAACCGCACGCTGGACAAGTTTCAGATGAACTCCTCTCTCGTAGGACGTGGCATCCAGAGCGTACTCGCTGCCCAAGCCGCCAAAGCCCTTCGCATGAAACGAAGCTTGAGCATGTTGGTCAATGAAGAACAGGGACAGCCGTCTATTGTTAGCGGCACTTACCAGAGCCCAATCATGATTCAGTGGCATTCTGCTCGGGCGCAAAGCAGACGATTAGAAGCTTCAATCTATCGGTTTATTTAGCCCACTCTCCTTCAAACAAGGCTTCCAACTGGTCTACCTCTATCTGAATACTGGATCCTTTTTCACTGCTCAAATAGGCTTCGAAAAACGTTCTGGCATTCTGGTATCCCAGTTCTCTGTACACTTCGAACTGCGCTTCGTCAAAGGATTGATCTGCGATGGATTCGTACGGGAATTCAGGATGATCCTTTTTATAGGAGCGGATGTAGTTGTGCTCTAGCTCGTCGGTTACAGTCAGCTTAATGTAGAGTAGATATCCCCAGTGCTCCTTTTTAGGGCCATACCGGATGCTTCCCAAGGCCCAGGACGATGTGCCCTTGATTATCCCATCCAGGTTAATGAGAATTGCTATCCCCATATCAATACGCGCATAGCGGATCAGTTGGAGGAAGCTAGCAAACTTACCATCGGGGTCAGAAGCCCCTTCAACAGAAATGATAAACTTACAACGGCGGCGCAGTAGCTCATAGATACCCATGTTTTCTATGTGGCCTCCGTCAGACAAGTTCACCGATGGACCTTCTTCATCAAGCTTCCCTCTGAACTCATTGAGCAAGTTCAGCGGGCCCAGGGAAACTTGTTCGAGTGTTCTCCGGACTTTGCTATCAGCACCGATAAACTGAGACTGGTCCAATATCCTATCTGGGTTCGTCATCCAGTACCCCAGCCGGATATTCAGCAGGGTGAGAACGGTCCGCAACCCCTTCATCGTGTAGGTCCCCATATTGGGTGCAGCAGCGGCGGCAGAAATCGCCATTGCGGTACCCAGGTTAATGTGAGGGTCCTGCTTTTCTAGTAGCTCGGTTTTACAGTACCCGGTTCTTGGGCCCCCAGTATACCGGCTGCCAAAAAAGAAAAAGTCGGCATTTCGCCCTCTCAGATCATCCGCTTTACTTCCTGGCAGGTTAAGGGCGACGTTAATTAGATGGTACGGCGCGCTCGAATTTTCCTTGTTTAATTTCGAAAGCTTGAGGTCGTCCACATGGTCTGGATAGCTCTCTTGCTCGTTTACTCGCACCAGGTAGGCTTTACTCAACCGATCCCGAAAGAATTGATGCATGGAAGAGACGTTCGGATTGTAGAACCATTTCAGTGAAACAAACGCCACAACAGAGCCCGCAAAAGCCAGTAGGCGAACGATCCATTGAAATGCCGTTGAGTTGATTACAAACAGGTTGAACACCTCGATATCGCTGACCTGAAGATCATGGATAAAATGCCTCCAGAACAAAAAGAGAGGCAATGCGAGAATGGCAAACAAGATAAAGGGGCCCAACACGATATTAACGGCTTGAAGCCCAATCTTTCGTACAGGCTTGAGGAACGTCGAAAGAATCAGCGTTAGGACCACTACCGTACACAACCCACTTACAATCCACCTCACATTGTTATTAAAAAACGTGTCAAGGACCGTCCAGTTGGTTGCCACCAGGAATGCTCCCAGGAAGAGAAAACCGAGCAAAAACGACCAGGCCGTTAGCCTCTCAATGGTTTCCGAATACTGAGACGGGTCCTTCTTGGTGTCTTGTACCTTGTTGTCAGGTTTCTCAGTAGCAGGCTGTTTGGTTGCGTCTTTCGGACGTTCCTGGGAATAGGAATACTGCGTTGAAGATGCGGCCTCATAGCCCCGTCTTGATTTGCTATAATTTGAGAATCCCTTTCCGCTGAGCAGAGAACCGATCGCTTTAATAACACCGATCACAACAAGAGAGAACCGTGCTAGATAATACAGAGCGGCTGCCCCTGCGGCAATTCCTATCCCCCATAGCAGGGTTCTGACATTTGATTGTATCCAGCTCCACGTGGTGCCTGCTACCCCACTCACCCATCCCCACGTTGCGTTGACAATCGCCTCAATGTTAGGGATTACTCCCCAGAATACGAGAATTAAGCCGAGCAACAGGAGGCCTCCTCGTGCTACCGTTGCAGGTGTCAATCGTTTGGCCCACCAATGAAAACTTGCTAGAGAAGTGTCCTTTATATAGTAACTTCGCTGGATCCAGCCTAACACGAACGGCAATAACATGATCAGAAGACCAAACATGATTACCGTAAGCGTGAGGAACAGGGGCTCTAAGTCTGTTAGCTTTTCCATGGGGTTGGACTCCCCAAAAAACAGGTGCCCCGCCCCTTCGAGCAGAATGGCAAAAGGAAGCACAAAGATGAGAACAACCAGCAAATTCGACAGCACGCCCCGTGCAAACATGGCGTAGGGTTTCAGTGTGTCCGTGTAAGAACTTGCCGTCAGGTACTTGCTGCTGTTGCGTAAATGGTGAACAATTTGGGGTTCCTGCTCTCCTTTCTCGTACTGAAACGGATTTTCAGAACGGTTATCGGACATGGCTGTAGATAAACACGAACCGATGTACCCACCTCCAGAGACCGTAGACAGGTAATCTACATGTTTAAACATGCCGTACTTTTGCAGAACTTGAATAACACCCAGGCAGAACGTGGCAGACCGGATGCCTCCCCCAGAAAGGGCAAGGCCTAGAAGATCCAACTTCACCATGTCCCCATAGATTATTTTGTTCATATCCGGGAGCATGGCTGGCGATGTGGATTCTTCACTGGAGGGATCATCGAGTGAGGGGTAAAGAATCTCCGTGTATTGGGATGTGAGGCTATCCTGGGCAAACAGCGTATACGCACCATGGGACTCGCTTTCAGGCTCGGGAGAATGTCCAGGCAATGAAGCGTTCGCTCGCTTTCTACGGTTCTCGATAGTTTTTAATTCATTGGGAAACACCTCCATATAAAACTGAGCCCCTCCCTTCTGCCCTCTCATATCCAGCCGGGAAAACTTGACGCCTAACAGATTAGCGCCATCAAGAATAGTGCCTCTCAGATTCGTTTTTCGAAGATCGGCTCCACTGAGATAGGCATTGCTGAGATTCGCATTGCTAAGGTCTTCTTTGGACAGCTCCCTTCCGGACTCAGGATTGGACACGATATTGTGGACCAGTCTCCATTTATCCGTAAGACCTTTTGTACCCGTAATATCAGCCCCTTTAAAATACGCTCGGTCTAATATCGAATCTCTCAGATTGACGTTGCGCAAGTCTGCATGTTCGAGATTGGCCTGCCTGAAGTTGGACTGCTCTATCTCAGCATCGTGAAGTACTGCCTCGACCAGGCAGGCCCCTTCAAAGTGTATATTCTTCAGCGTGGCTTTGTAGAACGAGGCCTCTCTCAGGTTTGTCATCTTGAAGCTCACTTCCTCAAGGCTCGCCTTATGTAGTATAACTTGTTGGAGATCGGCATGATCAAAGTTCGTTTTTTTGATCGTGGCGAGCTCAAGCACAGCCTCTGATAGATTTGCATGCTGAAACGAGGCTTCATCGAGTGTAGCCCTGCTCAAGTCTGCCTTCTTCAAAAAGGCGGTTCTGAAGTTGGCTTTTGTTAACGTAGCCGTCACCAGCTTCGCACCCTCTAGCCTTGCATTAAATAGATTCGCCTCTTCAAGGTGCGCTCCTTCTAAATTGGCATTTTCGAGTTGTGCATTATCAAGCTTTGCAGCAGTGAGCACAGCCTTTGTCAGGTCGGCATTTTTTAGCTTCGCTGAACTCAGAATAGCATTATCAAGTACAGCCTCCCTCAACGTAGCCTGTGTTAATATTGCTTTTTCAAAACTAGTACCCCTTAGCGTTGCTTTTTCAAGATTCGCTCCCGTAAGATTGGCTTCTTTAAGGGAAGCCCCCTCCATACTGACCTCCTTGAGATCCGCTCCAACAAGGATGGCCTCCTGCAATCTCGCCCCATTCAAGGAGGCATTACTCAGGTTAGCGTCCTGTAGTTTTGCTTGATACAGATTGGCGCCATCAAACTCAGCCTCTTGGCAGCCAGTGCCTCTGAGATCTGCATACCTGAGGTCAGCACCTGTGAACTGCGCCCCCTTGATTGCTACCTTTTGAAGGATTGCATTTTTAAAACGTGCATTATGGAAAACGACGTTTTGGGCCGAGGTATTCGAAAGTATGCACCTTGAGAAATCAATGCTGTCAAGATTCTTCCCCTCGAGCATAATGCCAGTCAGTTCGAACAAGACATTCTCATCATCGCCCTTTTTCTCCTCACTTTCTTTCCAGGCATTCCACTTAGCTACAGCTTCCTGATCTGTTGAACCCTTCAGAAATTCCTCTAGCTTTTTAGAAGCCTCAATAATCGTTTGTTCGTTTTCTATGGCTGCCATTGTTCGATCAAATCAATGAATGCGATTGGCTGCCATCGACAGTAATACAAGCTCCAGTTATCAGGCTGGCTCGCTCTGATGCCAGGAAGGCAACAACGTCCGCCACTTCATCCGCTCTCCCGAACCGGCCCAGCGGTAGGTTTTGCTCGATAAACACCTTCATGCCTTCAGGATCTGCGTTTACTCTACGATCCCAGCTTCCTCCTGGGAAACGAATCGAACCCGGTGCAACCGTATTCACACGAACACCCTCAGCAGCCAACTCAATAGCCATGATCTTAGCCATGCTTATGAGGGCAGATTTTGTGGTGTTATAGATGGATAATCCGGGGCCGCCCGCTTCGCGGCCGAAGATGGATGAGATGAACACAATGGCCCCTCCCCCATTTTCCTTCATGACAGGTACAACTTCGCGGCTACAACGAATGTGGGACATCAGGTTGAGTTGGATGATGTCATTCCAATCCTCGTCGGTCGTATCCACCAAAGGTTTTCTCCGATTCCCACCTACATTGCCGACCAGGACATCGATGCGTCCAAATGCTTCTTTGGCATGTTTTGCCAGCTTCTCGGGTGCACTGGGCTCGGTTACGTCCAGCACCATCGATTCTACCTTTCCCCCTAAACCCTTGAGCTCTTGAACTGCTTCTGCCAACCCCTCTTCTCCCCGCGCGCAGACCAGCAAATTGCACCCTTCTGCTGCAAGTGAAGAAGCAATCGCCTTTCCGATGCCTCTGCTAGCTCCCGTTACAATCGCGACCTTACCATCCAGTTTTAAATCCATATTACAATGAGTAATTTTTTCGAACAAAAATGCGTGTGCACGTACAACAGCATACGAAGATACTAACTAATCAGCCATTAGTCTATGAGCTCCCCTACCGATAAAGAGCAGGAAGATTCCTTCGAAGAACGGCTCACTAAGCTGGAATCTATTGTCAATTTGCTTGAAAATGAAACGCCACCGCTTGAAGAAGCACTAAATTCTTACGAAAAAGGTGTGGAGATCGCGAAGGTGTGCTTAAAACAGTTAGAGCAAGCCGAGTTACGCGTTCGCACCATACGACTTGATGATTAACGATTGTCCCGGTCTAGATGAGTTTACTTGCGCGCGTTATACTGTTCACCCCTCTTTTTTTCATTTGCCTTCTGTTGAGTAGAAGTGTAGCCGCGCAACCACCTCCATCCTTAAGTCCATCTACGGACGTTGTCAAAGGCGATTCCTTGTAT
>JAHQVL010000199.1 GCA_019634345.1 Rhodothermaceae bacterium | reverse complement strand
TTCCTCCTGAAGTAAATGAAGCGCTGAATCAAGAGCCGGAACAACTGGGAGACGAACTCCGGCGCGTTTGGGACTTGACCGGCACTGCTCTGGTAGGTAGTACCTCACCTTCTCAAGAAGTCGATGAGATGTGGGCCAACATTCAGGCTAACACACTCACATCGCTTCCTCCTGAAGTAAATGAAGCGCTGAATCAAGAGCCGGAACAACTGGGAGACGAACTCCGGCGCGTTTGGGACTTGACGGGCACTGCTCTGGTAGGTAACATTTCACCTCCTCAAGAGGTTGATGACATGTGGGCCAGTATTCAAGCAAAAGCTCTTCAAGATAATACCCGCTCATCCTCTCGCGAGTTAAAACGCGAGCTTAGGAAAGATAGAGCTCCAACAAGTAGGTCTTCGCGATCCAGGGTACCTGCCTTCAAGCGCCTTGTCCCAGCATTTTGTGTGCTTTTACTTATCGCATTTGGAGCGTATTGGTATACGCCAGTAACAATCACTGCTGACCATGGCGAGCTAGCTGAAGCTCAATTGCCAGATGGTTCAATCGTGTATCTGAACAGCGGTTCATCCGTCACATTCAAACGCGGCTTTGATGGAAATCCCTTTACAAACGCTTCAGAAAGAAACGTCCTACTTAAGGGAGAAGGATTTTTTGAGGTCACTCACTCAGATACTCCTTTTAATGTCGAAACGTTTAATGCAAACGTTCGCGTTCTTGGCACTGAATTTAATGTAAGAGCCTGGCCTCTTGAACCTGAGCAAGAATCGACAATCAGTCTTGTCTCTGGGCGAGTTGGCGTGAGTAAAGCAGATGCGACAAGTAACCAGATTATACTAGAGGAACCTGGTCATACTGTGGTTGTTCGCAAAACGGATGCACTCCCAGCTGCTCCTTTAATGCAGAATATAGACTCCGCTATCAATTGGCGGGAACGAGGACTTTCGATCAAGAGCAAAACGCTGGTTGCTGTCTTTGACGAATTGGAGAGAAGGTATGACATAAAGATCTCGGTTGAAGATACCCAGATCCTGAATGATTCTCTAACGCTCTTGATGCCCAAGCCGGAAAATCTAGAGTCTATACTGAGTGATATTTGTATCGAGAAGAATCTGAAATACAGGAAAACAAGCCGTGGGTATGTTATATATCGGCTAGAATCTTAGATTATCCTTCCCCCAAGGAAAGCAGTTACATTCCAACATACACAGCGATGAATATATCCCTAAAAATCATCGTAGTGCTCTTTTTAATGATGAGCGCCAGCGCCAGCTTAACCCAGGCGCAAACCTCTGACTCTGAGAAGTACACTATCATTTTTCGTGACGCGCAACTTGATGACGCGCTAGAGCAGTTGGTTACAACAACCAAGATAAACCTCTTATACAATCCTGATATCATTGAGGACATCGTTGTAACGTGCTCAGCAAAAAAAGAAAAGGCTGAATCAATCCTTCGCTGCCTGATCAAAGATGCTGAGTTAGACTTCTACAGGCTCTCATCGGGTACGTACGTAGTGATCGAAAAAGCCGAGGAACCACCGAAACTCGGCAATCTTGCCGGTATCGTAGTCGATAAATCAACAGGTGAACCCCTTCCCTACGCCAATGTACTTCTTTCTGACGCTTCAGTCGGTACAGCCACCAATACGGCCGGCATGTTCACATTCTCCTCCCTCTTGACGGGCCCTCATGAAATTGTAACTACGTATATAGGGTATCAGTCCTCCAGAGATAGTGTCTGGATTCAACCCGATGGCAGGTCCCGACAACGTATTGAATTAGAACCTTCAGCCATTGTAGCCGAACCCATCGTTGTTAATGGGATACACCAACGACTACCTTCTGAAGGCCTCGGTAAATCGTCTAAAGATCAAGCTGACTTCCAGGTCCCAAGCACGTTGGGAGGCGGTGACCCCATTTATAGTGTCAGCTCTGTAATGAATGTTGGCGTGCGGCCACCGTTTGTCGACTTGCATATTCAAGGAGGCGCAGCTGGGGAGCACCTTACCTTACTGGACGGCGTCCCTGTATTCGAACCGATTAGCCTTGGCCGGATGATGGGTGCTTTTAGTCCATTAGCTATTGGACGCATCACGGTACATAAGGCTGGATTTGGAGCCTCAGTAGGTTCACAGCTGTCGGGTGTGCTCGACATTGAGCAAGACCTTACGTCCAGTGAATATCGAGCCTTCACTCTACAGATTGACCCTCTCAGTGTGAACGGTCGGGTTAATTTTAGTGTCGATCTCCCCGGAAGTGCTTCCATGGATTTTATGACATCGGCACGAACAAGTTACTGGGATATATTTCAATACACAACGCTTAATAGCTTGCTCGAGGACTGGAATACGGTGGATCCTCTTCTTTCCGAAACGGCTATTGGCTCCCTGGATTCAGACAAGGCCCTTTTTACACCTCACAGACACGGATCCGACGTATCCTTCTCGGATATTCATGCAGCCTCTGCTATCACAATCAATCCGTTTCACAAACTATTTCTTTCCTTCTACCAGGGAAGCAATAAAATTGGAAGCGAGCTATTGTCCTCTGAATCAGCCCAGACAACAAACGACGCCTTTATTCTTCTAACCAGGGATTCCTACGACTGGGCGAATACAACGGCTCAGATTCGACACAACTGGCTGATGGGTGCTCGCACGCTAGGAATGCTCCGATTGCGAAACAGCTTGCACTCCCTGCATCACAATTACCAGTTCCGTGATAATCAAACCGCTCAAATCCCAGAGGGATCAGACGTTGCCTTTATTGAAGAGGCTCTAATAAATGAATTAAATCAGGATGGTACACCGGCTGATCGGAATCGAATCCGAGAAACGGCCTTAGAGGGTACCGTAGACTTTAGCCTGGATGCAGGAAGTCATTTACAACTAGGCTTTGAGTTAACTCAGATCAATAATAGCTTCAGCCTCAGCAGCCCCTTCTTTATTCCGTTCTCGCACGACTTCGACGGATGGCGATCTGCTGGGTTTGTCCAAAACACGCTATCAATCGGCCTAAAAAGCGTCCTCGAAATAGGATCTCGATTTACCTATATCCCGGATAGAGCTGCGGTTTATGCAGAGCCTCGTATATCTTTCCGTCATGATATCCCAAACACAGCATCTGGATCGTATTCGTTCCAGTTCGCATCAGGGTTGTATCGACAGTTTACCAATCCGCTTGACTTGAGTAATGCAGGCCCAAGCGCTGCTGTACCGTCTATTCGGTTTTGGATACCCAACGATGAGACGGTCTCCCCCACTCGAGCTATCCATGTAGCAGGAAACGTCCTCTGGGTCCCTCAGGAAGATACGCAGGTACGTCTGGAAACCTTCTATAAGGATCAGCCCCGCATTCTTGAGCTTGACTACATAACGCTACTTACAGACGTCAGTAAAGCAGGGCAGTCGCTGAGTGCCGACGACCTAACCGATCCTGCTAAAGGCTATTCTTATGGTGGTGGCCTTTACCTGGAGAAAAAGTTCTTGAAAGGGGTTAGCAGCATGCAGTATAGCTACAGCGTAGCAAAGCGCAGATACCCAAACCGCTTTGAAAACAACCGTGTTCAAAGTACACCCTGGAATGAACCGCATCGGCTCACCTTCGCGCAAGATGTATTCATCACCCAGGAAATTACAACACAACTCCGTGCCAATGGCATTTGGGGTCGGACCTGGGGATTCCGCCAAACCTACTACGATTATCTCGCCGCACACAATGGTGCGACAGCCTATGAACCCTTCGTGCTCAACAACCCTTCCGACGATAAGCTCCCCCCCATCTACCAGGTAGATGCAGGAGTCTCCTACGAACGAGCATTCAAGGACGTACGCGTCCAACTCCGCGCAGATGTACTAAATGTTCTCAATAGAGACAATGTCGTTGATTGGAGCCTCGTAAATACCACAAATACAGAATCGTTCGAAAAAATAGAGCGAATCATGCCCGGCATTACGACAGCGCTGTCCTTGAGGGTTAAGTTCTAGTGTTTGTCATCTCAATCATCCAACTTCTCAAACGCAGTAGGCCCAAACGAAGTGACATAGAATGACACCGCATTCTTCTCATCTCTCCCGAAGAACACCTCCTTTTTCCCATCGTCCCTGACAAACACATCAGCCTCCTTAGTTGGGTAATACACCTCATCATCTATCTCCAATCCGCTAGCCGTCGATCTTATAGTCATCGCATTTCCCCTTGGCCAGGCGCCTTGTGCAAATTCTTGCATTGAACACGATTGGCAATAGGTGCCACGAACGTAATTCCCTTCATAATCACTCAAATCGCGACCGTTAACAGGAATGGCTTCGGCTACGATTGCTGTTGGCTGCTCTTCATAAAGGGCGTCCAGAATAGCTTTGTTGATCCTTGTACCAAGATGTACAGGCCCACCTCCTGCTTCCCAGTTTCTGTTCGTTGATATGAAGACACCCACTTTTTTCTCCGTAAAAATCTCCATCAAGGTCCAAAAACCCAACATACTTCCCCCATGCCCTACAGAGTGCACAGCAGGCCCATCGGGAGGATCTACGCTTGGTGACTCCCACAAGCTGTGTGTAATGCCGGTAAACCTGGGGTGTGGACGAAACTGAGGGGAGAGCACTGCGGATGCCATCTTCTCAGAAAAAAGACGACCTCTTGAATTGGCCCCTCCTCCAGTGAGCGCTTCTAGCAAGCGCGCCATATCTGACGGCGTGGCATCGATGGAGGAAGCCGGTGTAGTCACATAAACTTCATAGGGTTGCGCCTGGTATTGGTCGTTGACCCAACCATACCCCAGAGCGAGGTTTTCGATATGAGCCTCATCAGCCTCTACAAAACTCCGTTTCATTCCGAGGGGAATAAACATCTCCTCCTGCATTGCCTGGCTAAATGACAAGTTTGTTGCACGAGCAAGGACCAGGCCTGCAAGGCTAATTCCATACGTATCATATCGGAATACATGACCGGGCTGTGTGATCAACCGTAGATTATTGGCACCCAAGAACTGAGCAAGGCTCGGCCTCTGTTTCTTTCGCTCTGCAAGCGGTCTTTCCCAGGCGTAGATATGCCTGTTCAGTCCAACCTGATCAAACCCACCCGTATGTGTCAAAAGGTGTTTAACCGTGACGGGTTGATCGATACTTTTTAAGTTGATGATTTGATCGAAATATGTGCTGACATCATCCTCATAATGGACTCGCCCATCGTCAATAAGCCGCGTTAAGGCCAGCCCTGTGAGTGCCTTTGAGACGGATCCAATCCTAAATAGTGTTTTATCGACATCAACAGGTTGCGCGGTGCTTATATTAGCCAGGCCATATCCCCGATTTATAATGGTATTTCCCTCGTGAACAACAACAACAGCAACTCCTGGCAGATGCGTTGCCTCCATCTCTTCAGCGACAATAGCATCTATTACAGGCTCTAAATTACCGAGAGCACTTCGGACATCGGACTCCATTCCCGAGTTGATTTCCTGACTACTGACGCAAGAGATCGTTGGCCCGGTAAGAAGAAACAGAAGTAAGCACAAAACTCTAAGTGGGGTATACATAAGACATCTTGAAATAAGATTAACAACATCACAGCTGCCCACTTCCTAACGAAAACCTCTATTTCATGATGCACTCCTTCTTCTGAATTGCTCACACCTTGCATGAACGGCTCATGTACCTATACACTTAGCTTGCTGCTAACCGAGATCTTACATGATCAACACGCGTTCGGCCGATAGGAATCTCTTCGCCAGACGCAAGAATCGCACTATACCTGCTCCCTTCTCGTACCTTGATTTGCACAATTTCGTCAATCCGAACTACATACGACCTGTGTATCCGTTCAAAACGTGCGGGAAGAACATCCATCAGGCGGTCTAACGATTTCGAATGAACACGCACTTTTCCGTCTCTGAGGACCAGTTCTGAATATGCTCCAGCCGCACGAACAAACGCGATGTTTGATACTGGAATAATATCAATGCGTCCAGTTGAACGAACGGCAAGTGAAACGGCAGGGTGGCTGGCCCTGGCTCCTTGCAATCGATCTACTGATTTTCGAATGCGTTCTTTCCCAAATGGCTTACCGATAAAATCCAGTACGCCTATTTCGAAAGCCTCCATGGCCCGGTCCGTATGGGCCGATATCACAACCGTATGAAACGCTCTGGCTGCTGCGTCTTTGACCAATTCAAATCCATCCTCACCATTTAGGTTAAGGTCCAGAAAGACAACGTCGACTTCGTGTTCACTAAGCCACTTTTCAGCCTCCCTTAACGCAGAGCAATGATGAAGGGCGATGATATCAGCACCTAATACCTCAGTAAGCAATCGTTCTAAACGCCTTGCGATGACCAGTTCGTCTTCTACAATCAATACTCGCATCACGTTAGTCCTGTAACTGGTAATTCAATATGTGTGACCCACATCCCGTTTTCTGAGCCTGAGCTCAACTTCCATTCATGGGGCGCAATTTCTTGAAGGCGAGCCTCTACATACTTGAGCCCACTTCCACTGGATTGCCGCCCCTTTGATTCCCCAACAAAAGGAGTTTCCAATACCAGATGCCGACGGTTCGCCTCATAATATTCGTTGAGTGTAAAGGTGATAGCTCCGGGCGGATAGGCATTATGAGTCACGGCATTTTCGATTAGCGTATGGATGACGGCAGGCGGGATCATTTTATCCTTATCCACTCCCCTGTCATCCAATTCAAAGTTCACCCCATGCCGATACCCCATAACCTCCAGGTGTGCGCTACAAAGCGCCAACTCCTGCCCCATAGTAATCAACCGATTTCCAGACACGTCCGACAGCGTCCGTAATTCAGCAGCCAATGCCTCTATGGCTTTTGCCCCTTGCTCGGGATCCGTTTCTACCCATTCTATTATGGATGTTAACGTATTCATCAAAAAATGAGGCTGCAGGTGTTTTTTCAATAGCTGATTTTCAAGCCGAGCCGTTGTTGCAACAGCGACAGCATGTTGTTTTCGCTCTTCTCTAATCTGAAGACTAACGGACGTAAGCAACCCTACAATCAATAAACCGAAGGCCGGAAAAAAGGCCTCTTCCATAAAATCATACCCACTTAACACGAGGGTAATCAGGCAAATCAAAACACCAGCCAACGCCAGGTATGATCCGGATGCTTTCCGCCAGGAGGCCCATCCCGAAATGGCCAAAGCACTAAGCAGAGAAAAAACAAACGCCACGTACGTCCCTGTTTCATGATCGTCTATAAGCAAGAGGGCAGCACATAGAATAACAGCAAGAACTCCGATCACCTTCCACTTTTTTGCGATTCTGAACTGAAAGGCAAACGTAGCAGAAAGCAACAGGCCAACAATGCCTGTTAAGAGATCAATAAGAGAGATACGCAAAGAATGATAGTTATACGTGTACCCGATCAACGGTCTCCAGCTCTCAGCAACGAGCAAACCGGCAACGGACAGGCACAATAAGGACGTCAATAGATAGGGCAATCTCCGATAATCATTAATGAACAAGACGGCATAGTAGAGTGCTATCAAAATAAAACCACCCAGAAAAAAGAGAGGTATAATTCCCGTATTGAAGCTCGAACCAACAAGATCGCGATATTCCCCATGGTCTATTGCCATACGAAGCCCAGAAATGCCTGAAGGCTTATGAAAGTTGGAAATCCGAACGGCAACCACATGCCGCCCTGGAACTGAGAGTGAATCAGGAATACGAAATACCCTATCAATCGGCCCCACAACCTCAGCCTCTCTATGCTTGCCTACACGACCTGCACGGCCTATCATCACACCGTCCCAATACACTTCCCGCGCAACAACGCCCGAAACACTCAGCCCTAAGGTATTCATTTCTTCGGTGTCTATGGATTGCCGAATCCACATGATGCCCGTGGTATCCTGAATGCTCAAAAGAGCCGCTTCCCCCCAATCCGAATCATCCCAATCAGCCGCCGCCCACCGTTGATTATCACCTTGTTGATAGCGCACGATGTTATCGACCTCTCCCTTAACAGTACAACCAACTACTGCAAACGCCATGATAAGTAGAGCTATTCGATTCATCCCTTGCTTTTAACGGTTCGCCCCAGATGAGAAATTAACTCAGGAATATACCAATAAAAAACCATCCAGGTCTTTCGACTACGCATTGTGCGGATTCGGACACTAACTGTATTGCCGGCAGCTACCCAGCTCTTGTGCTTGCTGGCTTTAGGCCGGTCGAGGTGTTAAAGGGCACCTTGAGAGTTGGAAACAAACGGAAGAGGTTGCGGAGAGGGCTTGTTATCGTGCACTTTCGATTATTGTCTCCTGTCTTGGTCTTTTTGGACTGGCCACTCTAATCACTGCGCGCCGTACAAAAGAAATCGGTATTCGTAAATCGATGGGGGCTTCTGCTACGAATATCCTGGTGATGATCTCGCGTGAGTTCTCCGTACTCGTTGGCATAGCGGTCCTGATTGCAAGCCCGGTCGCCTTTTTTGCCTTACGCGCCTGGCTGCAAGGCTTGGCGTTTCAAACCAGGCTCAGCATCTGGGTATTTATTGGATCAGCAGTCCTTGCACTCCTTGTGACCTTAGCAACGGTTAGCTACCAAACCATTCGGGCTGCACAGTTGGATCCAGTGAAAGCGTTGCGGCATGATTGATGAAGTACACCGTTGGCTGTGCTTCAACTGATTGCATTTAAT
>JAHQVL010000198.1 GCA_019634345.1 Rhodothermaceae bacterium | reverse complement strand
TCCGTTGGCTCGTCCAGGAAAATCAAGTCAGGATCACTGATCAAGGCCTGCGCAATACCAACCCGCTGCATCATTCCCTTAGAAAACTTTCGAATCTTCGTCGTCCCCCACTCAGACATGTTTACCAGTTCCAATAGCCTCGGGATGCGTTCTCTGCGATCCTTATCAGAAACCCCTGAAAACCGGCCATAGAGGTCCAGCATTTGATTGGCCGTCAGAAAGTCAGGAAAGCGGTGGTTCTCCGGTAAGAACCCAATTTTTCTGCGGGCTTCGGGCTTTCCAACGGGTACTCCATACAGTTCAGCGTTACCGGCCGTAGGATGGACCACGCTAAGCAGGATCTTTACAAGCGTCGTTTTCCCTGCCCCATTCGGCCCCAACAACCCAAAAATCTCCCCAGGATCAACCGTAAGATCAAGGTTTTTCAACGCCCTGACCGATCGCTTCGAGAACGGGCTCTTATAGACTTTAGACAGTCCGGATACCTGAATGCTGGGTGTCATGCTTTTTACAAGATGGGCGGGCCCATCTTGGTTTCTTGTTTCTGGTTTCTTGTTTCTGGTTGGGTGTGGTGCCAGAATTTGCTTTTAAAGTAGGCCTGTACGGATACGCACGCAACAAGTTATTCAAAAACTCAATTATCAGACCCAACACCAATCCCTCCCCACCAGAAACAAGAAACCAGAAACGTATCAAAAGCCCAAGGGCTTTTGATACTAGTTCACCCTGCTCGCCTCTGACTCAATCCCTGTCTTACGGTCTCTTCGTTTTTTGAGTTGGTCGTTGCCGAAGAAATAGGAGAGGTTTAGGCGGAGTTGGCGGCTTTCCCAGCCGCCGGTGGCGTCTACGAAGAAGCCGGCGAATTCTTGGACGCCTCGCCAGGAGGCGGTGTCGAATACATCGGTTACGGCAATCTTAAGCGTAGCTTTTCCGTTCATGAGTTTCTTCCTCACCCCGGCGTCTATACTGAAGTTCGCATCGGTCTCGTACACAGCACCCCAGATTGAGGGTGAGCTGTACCAGCCCGATAGCTCTAGCGACCACTCTTTGGGCAGGGTAAATGTAGACTGGTGGTACAGGGAAGCCACCGTTGCTTCAACATCTACCAAACGACCAGCACCCAATTCAGCCTTGTTTCGCTTATAGAATCCCGTTACGCTCGAATAGGTACTCCACCACTTTGCCGGACTAAACGGGTAGCTGATGTTCGCACTCAGCACGCGTTGGTAATCCAGGTTGATGGTTTCCAGGAACGTGCGATTCACTTCCGTAGAATCAGAGATATTGGCGAAGAAGTCGTCCGTATCGCTGTAGGTGATTGTCGTGTTTAAGACGTAATTGTAGGTATGCGTGAACGAGAAGCTATTCGTGTACTGCGGCTGCAAAAACGGATTGCCACGGGAGTAGCTCAATTCCGTCAACTTAAACTCAAAGGGATTTAATGCCTGGTAGCTCGGGCGGTCGATTCGCCGGCTGTAGTTGAGCCTGAACTGGTGTTTTTGGGATGGATTGAAGGTGAGTCCGCCGGAAGGGAAGATATCGAGGTAATCGCGTTCAACCCGATCATTGTTAGTCACTTTGAGTGCCGTGAGATCGCCTGTTGAGAAGGTCCATTCTCCCCTGAGCCCGAAATTGGCCGTGATCTTATTCCAGGTTTTGGTATACGTGAGGTAGCCGGCGCCGATGGTCTCAATAAAATCAAATTGATTGCTTCGGTCGATATCCAGCACCTCTGCCCCTTCCAATAATTGGAAATAATCATACACATTGTCCGTATTTACCTGGGATACTTTCGCGCCAAATCCTAGCGTACCGCCGTTGTACGGACGCTCATGATCTGCTTTTGCAGAAAAGATGTTAATGTCTGTTGGCGATAGGCTCGTGAAAATGAGCTCTTGCGTATCCACGTTGGTCGCCGGGTTTCGATAGACATTTGGCTGCAGCGTCTCCGTTCCGTTATGGAAGAAACCGAAATCTAAATCCAGGTTCGTCGTAACGCTTGCTTTATTGTCGAATTGGTAGTTCACATTACCGTTTATATTCCGGCGGACGCCATCATTGTCTGAAGAAGACAGTAGCTCCGACTCCATCACGTTGGTCGACAAATTGGTTATGGGGGTCGCTGTATTTGCCAGCCAATTTGCATCGTTCACATATCCGTTTACCATGAAGCCAACGGTTGATTTAGCGCCGATGAATACATCCGTCCCCAACCTGAAGCGGTTGGATGGCCCGGAACGTTCGGTGTTGGTTTGCTGGTCGAACAATACGTTGTTTTGGATGCGATACAGGTTAAGCCAATTTGCATTGTTGCCTCCGCTGAAGGCATAGGAGCCAAAGGTGCTTTGCTTCGCGGTGCGGTAGTTAAACGTGGTATTCGCGCTGTACTTGGACTGCTCACCGTACCCATAAGACAGATCTACCGTTGAGTTAGCGCCCAGGCTTTTGTCACGCCGCAACCGGATGTTGATGATGCCGGCATTGCCTTCGGCATCGTATTTCGCCGATGGGTTTGTGATGATCTCAATCGCATCAATCTCAGCAGCCTGCATCGTGCGCAGTTGGGCAGCAAGATCGGACGTACTGAGGGGTGAAGGTTTGCCATCGATATATATCTGCACCCCGCTCTTACCACTCAGGATAATATTGTCGTTGTTATCCACCACAACACCGGGCGACTTTCTCAATAGCTCTAGCGCCGTATTGCCGGCTGCATTGGCCGTCCCTTGAACATTAAGGACGGTTTTATCTGGCTGTACTTCAATGATATCGCGCTCAGCTTCTACAGACACTTTCCCAAGGGAAAGGGCATCCGTAGTCAGTACCACGGTGTCTATTTCCTTAGTAGAACCAGATTCTAGGGCAAAGGGCTCTGATTCGAACGTCTCAAAGCCAACAAAACCAACAGATATCCAGTAGTCGCCCGCTTTTACGTTGCTAAACGTATACATCCCATCCTCGTTGGTAGTGGTCCCTTCAACGAGTGCTCCATCGGCAGCCTGATATAAAACGACCGTTGCCGGGTAGAGCGGTTGATTGGTATCGTCGAGGACCTTGCCAACAACGGTGGCTTTCTGAATATCATCAGAATGAGCAGGGGTATGGGTAAAAAGAATCAGAAATGCTAAAATAGTAGCAGTTTTTAATACGCGTAGATGAACCATGGTAGTGATACAAATTTTCCAGGAACGTGTAGAGATTCAGACAGCTGAATTGAAGTAAAGGATTACATTCGGCCGAACAGTAAAGAAAAGTCCCACGGAATGCAATCTCTTTTCGATAAGTGGGTACCTACGTGAGATAAACGGGAAAGATGCGCGGAATACCCCAAAGAATCAGGGGCTTCATTGGGGTGTTTCGGGTTTCGCGTTTCGGGTTTCGAATTGGTTGCAGGTTCTTCCACTAAAAACCCAAAACAAACACGAAACTCGGAACACGAAACCCGAAACGTTTGAAAAGTCCTAGGGCTTTTCAAACACAAGAAAATGCTGCTGTGGCAAGAAGTCTTTTGTTTCTTTCCAGGTCAGTCCGACGGCTTCGAGTTCTTTTCGGGCCTGGGCTTCGCTCATTTTGTGGAGGGGTTTGATGGGTACGGAGGGGTCCTCGGCGCGGTATTCGATCAGGATTACTTTGCCGCCTGGTTTTAGGGCCGTAAATACGCTCTCCATCATTTCATAGGGGTGAGAGAATTCGTGATAGACATCGACAAACAAGGCAAGGTCTATTGTGTTTTCTGGAAGATTGGTACTTTCGACGGTGCCACGGATCGTCTCCACGTTTTGGGCTCCATTATTAGCGACTCGTTCGGTGATGATGTCCAGCATTTCCTGCTGGATATCTACGGCGTAGACGGTACCCTCTGGGACGCGATCCGCCATCCGGAACGAAAAATACCCGGTCCCTGCACCGATATCTGCTACTACATCATCAGCTTCCAAAGGCAAATGCTCTACAAGTAGATCCGTCCGCTCTTCCACTTCACGATTGGGCCGTTCTAGCCAGCCGGCGCCCTGGTAGCCCATCACGTGCGAGATCTCCCGCCCCATATAAAACTTACCGATGCCATCGCGGCTGGCGTTTCCTGTTTCATAGCGGCCGTCTGCAGCCGTTTGTGTGGCTGGCTGTGAGCAGGCTGGAACGACGAGTACTATGCTGAGGAGGGCAAAATAGGATAGGTATTTTGTCATGAACTACAGTAAGAGAATGGGTGTTTGACTTGGTTGTTGCTAGAGAAACGAATCCCTACTATAATAACCTACTCCCTGCATGTATACACAAGCACCCTGAAGGAATCGTGCAATTCTTTGAAGGAATCATCTCAAAGTGAACATTTTTTCTCATTTCGAAAGGGAAATACCTCATGGACGAATAATACCTCCTCCTCCTAGATTGGGATTGTAGCAGGAAGAGACTGCTGTATCACCTTCTGTCTTGGATGTATGATGGCCTGGAGGGGTTGCATGAGATTTCCAACCTGGGTTTGTCACAGAGCAGCCCTCCTCCATCGTATTCCCAGGTTTAGTGCTTACCAAGAAATGGCGAATACTCCCTTTCCTAGCCTGGTTTTTCACAGGGAAGTACAGGCCTGCTGTATTACCAGGAAGCGAACGTTATACCGACACTCAGTACATTCCCAATCCCCTTTAGGTTTGTCTCAAAAAAGTAAACGAGCGTGTATTTCCTACTCCTCTTTCTCGTCCCTACCCAGATCCGTCAGGTAATAGATAAACGCGATACCCGCAATCAAACCCACCGTGAGTACTTTAAGCACAAACCGGACCGTCAGGCCACCGCTGATGAGGTTGTACAGGACGGTTGCCAGGTCGCCAATGATTACAGTAGCGGCGATGAACAAGGTGATGTACGTAAGCCAACGCCGCGTCTTTGATGAATGCCTCGAGGGATCTCGTTTGATATCCCGATTGGTATACCAGGTCATAAACAGGAATACGGGCAACGAAACGATGATCCAGGATATCCCCCATTGAATCCCTCGAATGGCTGACTGCCTCGCATACTCTGCTGCCTCAGGTTCGGGGTTATACAAATCGATCACGCTAAACAGCAGTGACCCCAGGCTGAATGTAAAGGCATACAGGGTTGCAAACAGCAGCAGATACAGAAAGGCTTCTCTCGCAGATAGGTTAGGCTTTGGCCGGGGAACGGGTACCTGGAACTCTACATCGGCAAATCGGCCAAGGGCGCTTTTGATATCGTCCGGCTGCCAGTTGGTGCGGGTAAGGACCTCCTCAATCTCCGAGCGCGGGATGCCTTTCGAAAGGGATTCTTTTACGAAAGCGAGGAGTTCGTCAGATACAGCCATGGGAGTAGGGATTCGATGAGTAGATAGGTATCAAAGTATACAATCAAGGCACCACTCTATCCAAATACCCTTTTGCCGCAAAACCGATAAACAGATACGGGTCGTCTGTTCGGTCCTTGTAGGCATCGTACAAGCCTTGCATATCGTCATACGCCGGCAAGGCATCCTCTCCGGCCAGTTCAACGGCTCGTGCTGCATACATGACCACGTTTGGGTCTTCGTGACGTAGGAGGTTCCTCAAAACAGGCAATCCTTCTTCTTGATGGCCGTGCTTGATCAAGGCAGAGGCTGCCTGGATTTGTACGGAGGAAGCTTCATCGTTGAGTGCACCGAGCAGGGGAATTAAGTCTGCGGCCAGCAACGACGGCGCAGCCATGTACCCCATCGCTCCCCAATAACGCACTCCTTCAATAGAGCTACCCAGCGCGTCTCTCAAGCGCTCAAAATCATCACTTCCCACTGCTTCTGCCGCACTCATGTAGGCTTCTATATTGTAGGCGTTTGTTTGTGCCCAGGCCTGAGGGGTTGTCCCATCCGTATAGCGCAGCATCTCTAGCTCCGGCACAAAACCGAGATCTCGTTGAGCAATCAATTGTTCTCTGAGTGCGCCCCGCATCCGATCCAGCACGTCCTGGTGATCAGCATGTTCAACCAGGTTATTCAGATTCATAGGATCGGCCTGTACATCATACAACTCCTCAAGCGGCTTTGCCGGCCCTGCAAAGTGGCGCTGGTTAGGCGTCATATTACCACCAACGGCCAGTTGATAAAACTCGTGACGTATCTCTCCTTGATCCGGCCAGGCAGTTTGCTGGTTATAACTCATGTGAGGCATGTAATGCCGGACGTACAGGTATTCGTGGTCCCTTACAGAGCGAGACATATCCATCGCCTCGTCGATTCGATCTCGATGCCCATACACAAACTCTCTGGGCGGAGTAGCCTGATCTCCCAGGAAAGGCTCGCCTTGCATATACGCAGGGATATCGATTCCGACCAGGCTTAATACAGACGGACCAAAGTCATCAAAGCTCACCAATCGATCAAGACGTGAACCCGGTTCTGCCGGGGCCAGGTGTTGATATTTTTCAGGAAAACGCACCAGTAAGGGCACATGCATCCCGGTATCCAGGATAGCCCGCTTGTGCCGCGGCAGCCCACTACCATGATCCGAATAGAAGAAGATGATCGTATCATCCATCAACCCGTCAGCCTCAAGGCGCTGCAAAATCTCACCGACTTGTTTGTCCATCACCGTCACGCAATCATAAAACCGTGCTAGCGTTTTCCGGATGATGGGCGTATCCGGGTAATAGGGAGGCACAGGCGCAGTGGCAGGATCGTGGATTTGGTCGGGATCGAGTTGACTCTGCACCTCGCGCACAAATTGCTCGTAGGGCCAGACCATGGACCTGGACTGATGAGAGACCATGTGATTAAAAATAGCAAAGAAGGATTCGCCTTCCTCCCGCCCCCACCAGCCGGCGGTATCACTATTTTCGTCCAGTGAAGCGTCGATAATCGCCGCTGCATGACCCGAATTGTAATCCGTCTTGACGTTATTCGTTGTGTAATACCCGGCCTCTCTTAACAATGCAGGAAATCCGACCCATTCGTTCGGTAAGGGGAATGCAGACCGCATCTGGTGTGCGCCTTGGGCAGGCGCCGTGATCCCATTGATCAGCGCTGCTCGGGAAGGAGAACAAACCGGCGCCGTTGCAAAGGCCTGCGTGTAGATCACACTTTCACCGGCAAGCTTGTCCAGGTTGGGGGTAATGGCATACTCATCCCCCAGATACCCCAGCACCGGACTCATATCCTCAGCTGTAATCCAGAGTATGTTGGGACGATCGACTTCTTCGGGCTGGCAGGATATGCTCGTTAGCAGGAATACAGCCAGGGCAATTAGATGGAGGCGACGCATGGTCTACGGGTTTAGTGTTCGTTGTTCGTCGTTTGGTGTTTGTTGTTGCTCATAATAATGAACAACGAACACTAAACCCCAAACGACGAACACTAAACACCAAACGACGAACACTAAACCCTAAACACCAAACGACGAACACTAAACCCTAAACAAAATTACGCAATCATCTGCGGAATGTCCTTTGGCTCAAACGGAATAAAATCGCGTCCGATATCAATCCCTAATTTGCGGTGCTTCTCGGTATCCTTAACGAAGTTCTTAATCAATCGAAACTCATTCCTTCTCCCGCTCTTCTTCGTAATGTACGTAGTGTCGATGCCGCCTAAGGAAGCCAAGAAGTCCAGTTCTTTCTGGTAAAAGTCGGCATCATAATCGGCTTCTGTTTTCGCGAAATGCAGCATGAACTCAACCGTAGGCTCATCCGGAATCATACGAAACGCAGGGTCGATGGACGTCGGCACGGTATAGTTTTTTGGATTAAAAATACAGTTCGTAACGCTTTCGTTAATCGCAGACCACATCGAATCCACAAAATAATCGGTAGAGGGAATGCCGGCTTTTACAAAACGATCGAGAAGATCTTCTTGGGGCAGATGCAATCCTTTCAAAAATTTAACCCGTAGCCGTTCTTTTTTTCTCATCCTAAACAGCCGCATAAAGTCATCGAGTGTACTGAACAAGTTTGCAGTACCAATCGCATTGGATTTATCCAAACAATTGCTTGGCGAGTTGATGAGAGAACTGGTAAAGACAGGATTTCGAATGGATACCTGCTTCCCAGCGCGATTGTTGTACTCCGTGATGACTTCAATCAGTGCATCGCGGCCTCGACGGGTATGATTGAGAATACCGTGATGATCAGAAAAGTGCTTGATTTGAATACCCGCATCTTCAAACAGGCGAATCTGTGCACGCAACTCATCCTTCAGTTCGTCTTCACTTACCTTCTGGAGTTGCTTGGTAACAGGCTTAAACAGATCGCTCCCTTTTGGCGACAATGATTTTGACCCTTTGTTTACCCTCCGC
>JAHQVL010000197.1 GCA_019634345.1 Rhodothermaceae bacterium | reverse complement strand
TCCATATCGTTTCTTCTAAACCTGGGTAATCATTCTCGGCAGTACGTTCAGCCAGGGGAAATTGAGCCAGCTTCACTTTACAGGAATAGTAGCTTCCATCCGGCAGACCAAACCGGCCCATCTCGATTTTATTGCCGATGCTTTTCCACATGTCGAGAGCAATTTCACCCTTGCCGGCACCGGTTGCACAAATACCTAGATTCCAGATAACCGCCTCGTTCTCTTCATCTACAAGGGCCTGCGCTTTTTGATTTGCAAGAAGGCCTTCTTCGAATCGGCCTCTTGTCTTATAAAACAAGCCGAGGTTGTAGTGTGCCCAGTGAGTATCCGGGAGTAATTCAGCCAGCCGAAGGTAGTGCTCCTCAGCCAAGGCATCGTATTGCCGTCCGGCCAGGCGGGCAGCACTGGACAGGGATTCTACTACATCAGCTTCCCTCTTTTGCCCTTTTGATTTCTCAGCTAAGGCAGCCAATTGTTGAACCACAATGCCAAACAATGAGTGCGTGGGGGGAGGTGCGTTGAGGTCGCCCATATCTTTAGCTGCTTCCAGGGTAGTACCAATCTCAATGAGTACCAGATCATCGCCTGCGTACGATTCATATATCGCGGTCAGATACTCTAATGCGATCTCATGTGGGAATTCGTGTTTGCGGATAAAACGAGTCAATGCAAATAGGGCCTCCTGATTTGATTTCTGAGCCTCTAGAAGGGGAGAAAGAAGGGCTATGGCCTGCTCTTGATCCGAGTCAAAAAGGGCAGAGGCTTGTTTGTAGATATGCTCGATGTCAATCATTCAGATTGTACGATGTAAGTGCTTTGGATATATGTAAAAAGTATGTATATTGACTTCGGGTAAGATAGTCAAGACAATTCTCAAACTAATGATCAAGACATTTGAAGACGCCTGCGAATTCGTCTTTAAGCATAAGGTAGTCACTGTATTCGGCAGTAAAAATTCTCCGCACCCTTCTTTATGGGATAACACCGATCTTTCTGAAGAGAAGCCGGCGGAAGGGGGCTGGAGCCCTCGGGTAAAGGCCGTATGGAAATGGAAAACGGAGATCCCACAGACGTACCCAGACGAGGTGTTTTATGGCAAGCTACCGAATGGGGATGCCATGTTGATGGAGATGGAATACATGCGTACGGTGCACTACCCCGAGCATGCCAAGCCGGTTAAGGAACTGCCTCGTCTTGCTCAGCAGGTATATGAATACATCGAGATGGAGCCTTCGTACACGGGGGATCTGCGTAAGCTGGCTATTGCTGAACTGGGGTGCACAAAGAGTCGGTTTGATACGGCGCTGAAGAAGCTCCAAATCAGTTTGAATATTGTTCGCTCAAATGATCCTCGGATAGAGAATGATTTGTGGTTGCCGTTTAGGGAGGTTTATCCGGAGTTGGTTGATTGAACTTATTTGTTCCAGGTTCCAGGTTTCAGGTTCCAGGTTGGTTTCTGGTTATTGGCTTGTGGGGGCTAAAGGGGCATTTTCTCCGAAATCATATAGAGTTAACCTTCTTAGGGCGTACATGGACGTCCAAAACTGTCTTAGGGTTTGGATGAAGGAGCGGTTGGCCTGGTCTTTTTCGCGTTGGGCGTTGAAGAGTTCGGTGATGTCGATGTTGCCTACCAGGTAGCGGTTGCGGGCGACTTCGAAGCGGCGGGTAGCGATGGTGTCGGCTTGAGCGGCTACATCTACTTGTTGTTCGAGGAGTTGGAGTTGTTTGACCTGGAAGTAGACGGTCTGGTCGAATTGTTTTTCGAGGAGTTGTTGCTCTTCGATCACGCGGTCCTTGTTTTCCAATGCGGCATTTAATCGAGAGCGACGGGCGCCCCATTCAAAAATCGGCATTTGAAAGGAGAGGGTGAATCGCTGCTGATCGAGTGGGTCCATGTAAACATTCTCGAAGTCCTGGCTGCTTTGCGTCAGGCCGTAGCTGGCGGAGAGGTTGATGTTACGCTGGCTCTTGCGAGCTTGATCGACGCCCTGGTCGGCCAGCAGTTGCTGTAATTCTAAGTTTAGAAATGCGGGTCTATACCTGCGAGCCAATTCAACTGCTTGATCGGGATCCACATCTATATCCGGAATGTCAATGGGGGGGACTACTTCGATCTCTGTATTGTACGGGAGGTCCAAGACCGTCTTGAGGTCGCGCAACGCTTGCTCGTAGTTGATAGACGCATTGGCCAGTTCAGTACGCGCGTTGATCAATTGCAGTTCACTCTGCAATAGATCGTTTTCAGCGATTCGACCGATGTCAAACCGCCCCTGGGATAGGATAAAGATGGTGTCGTTGACCGCTACATTGAACGAAGCGATCTCGATGCTCTGTTGTGCATCATAGACCGCAAAGAACAAGTCCGATACTTCGGCCTCGATCTGTGCAATATCCTCGATATACTCCTTTCTGGCCACTTCATGGCGCATCGGCTCAATGCGCTGCTCCCATTTCATCTCGTTGAACTGAAAGAGCGGTTGGAATAAGGAGATCGAGAACGGGTTGGACTGCCATTCTTGTGAGCGGAAGGTGCCTTCTTGGTCCAAGTAGTTGAGTCCGGACGAGACGCTGAGGGTACCTCCTGTAAGTATCAGCGGTTGGTTAAGAGACAGGTTGACGATCGAGAAGGTACGCCGCTGCTCGACGAAGTTAAGCGTACCGTCATTCTGGGTAACGTTGTCAAGGGAACGGATGTAGCCGGGGGCATTTCCATTCAAGGAGAGAGACGGAAGGTAGCTGGATCGGAATGCCCGAAAGTCCCACTGGGCTTCAGCAAACTGGGACTGCGCAATGCGGGCATCGTGACTATTGGTCTGAGCCAGGTAGATGGCATCGTCCAGCGTCATGACCATTGATTCCGCGGGCCTGTCCTGACTAAAGAGAGGGGTACTATGCAGGACCAAAAACAAAGAGAGTACAAGAGCCTTTTTTATCAACATAGTGAAGTGGGGGAATACGTCAGATACTGGCGAGTGGTGGAATCATGGATATAGGCATGCGTTATTCGTGCCTGAGTGCTTCAACAGGATTTTGGTCAGCAGCTCGTTTGGCTGGCAATATGCCGAAAATCAGCCCGACACTCACCGCCACAATAAAGGAGAGCAACACGGAGAAAAAGGATACAATCGTTGTGATGCCCGTCGTTTGCTCAATGAACAGACTGATCGCAAACCCTAACAAAATCCCAAGTACACCTCCAGAAAAACTGAGGGTGATGGCTTCGATCAAGAACTGGAAGATGATATCCTGCCGGGTGGCACCCACAGCGCGACGTACACCAATTTCTCGGATACGTTCGAGGATAGAGGCAAGCATGATGTTCATAATACCGATGCCGCCTACTATTAAGGAGATGGATGCGATGGCAGCGAGGACGATGTTAAACAAGTCCTGGGTTCGCTGCTCCTGCTGAAGTAATACTTCAGGAATAATCACCTCATAGTCGACCACGCCATAGTGCCTGCGCTCCAACATCCGACTAACGATCTCTGCGATAGGCTTCACCATTTGTGTATCGTGCACACGAACCACGAGCCTGTCGAGTTGGTGATAAGAGGCATCGGATTCGATTCCTCTTCGCCGGTCCTGCTCGCCTTCCTGGATATCTCTCTCAGTCAATTGCGCCCGGTTTTCATAACGAAGTAATTGCGTTGTTATAGGGGTATAAATATCAAGATCGTAGTTACGTATGCCTAGCTCTTCGATATTCTCGATGGCGATATTCCGCTCCTTCAACACCCCGATAACCGTCAGCCACAAGTTGCCGCATTTGATGCGATTGCCGATAGCTTCTTCCTTGGTGAAAAACTTTGTTTTGATATCGTGCCCGATGATAGCCACGGGAAGGGAGTTCTCGAAATGCTCATCGGAGAAATACCGGCCCTCTTGGAGTTCAAATCCAGACGACTGAAAGAACGAGTCACCAACCCCAACGAGGCGGGTGGTCCTTCGCAGGCCGGCTCGGATCGCGGTGGTCTCTACAATCACCTCTGGATTTACACTCTCAACGCCGGGGATCATGGATACGATGCTTTCTGCATCAGCAACGGTTAGGCCGGGGGAGTAGGGTTTCTTTTCTTCTAGATCGAGCGATTCGTCATCGCTTACTTCTCCTTCTTCTTGCTTCGTCACGGGCTTTACAATAATGTTGTTCGCCCCTAACAATTTGATCTGATCCAGGATTTCTTTTTGTGCGCCACTACCGATGGCGAGCATCGAGATGACGGAAGCGACTCCGAAAATAATCCCGAGGGACGTGAGTACGGCACGAAGCCTGTTGAACGTAATGGATTCAACAGCAATGAAAAAGTTGTAGGCTATTTTGTCAAACATGGAGGAAGGTGGCGGAATGCGTGGCGTATGGCCTGGGTGGAGGGAACGAGATACCGATTAGTCAACTTCAGCGATTGCGTCAGTCCCTATGGGTTCAAGCATTCGTACGGGTTCTTCTTCCTGGTTATCCGGCATGGACATGTAAACGACGCTTTGTTCATCCAGGCCCGTTTCGATGATGGCCTCGTTGTCGTTTAATAATCCTAGTCGGACTTCTTGTTTGACGATAGAGCCGCCTTCTTTTACGTAGACATAGTTGATGGAATCCGCTGCATGAATGGACTCTAAGGGCACCGACAAGACGCTGTCCAGTTCAGCAACTACGATTGTGTTGCTTGTTGTCATCGCCGGACGCAAGGTACTGTCCGACTCGTTAATCTCTATCGATACCTGGAAAACCTTGGCGTCAGAATTTGGGCGCTGTTCGCCAATGTTGGCTACCGCGGTAACTACACCCGACAGTTCTTTGTCTGCATCGGCATCCAACCCGATGATAACCGATTGGCCCTCGGCAATCTTTTGGATGTCTACCTCATTCACATACGTGATCGATTCCATTACCGACAGGTCGGGGAGGGTAGCTACAACAGGATTCCAGGCGCTCACTGTTCCACCAATGGCCGTTTTATTGCCTCTCCAATCCCTGTCGTAAATCAACATGCCATTCTCTGGAGCCATGATGGTGAACTCGCTGGCCAATTGCTGGAACTCGTTAAACGTTTGCTTGGCCTTCGAAAGTTCTGCGTTGACCTCCTGCATTTTCGCAACGGCCTGGTTTTCCTGGGTTACATAATTCTTAGCGGCCTGTTCGAATCCTCTCTGCGATTTTTCAAAGTTGATTTCTTCTTGCCGCCGAACCGATGGGGGTTCGTATTTAGCTTGCTCTTTCCTCAACTCAGCCTCTTCCATGGCATACTGCAAGTTGATAAGTTCGTCCCTCGCTTTACTCAGCGTCAACGCCGTATCAAGGGAGGTCTGGGTATACTGCGATTCAGCTTTCTGCAGATCGATCTGAGACGTTTGAATCTTGCTGTTTAACTCAGATTTGTCCAGTTCTGCCACAAACATCCCCTTTTGAACAACGGTACCTTCCGGTAAAAGTTGAAGGATCTTCATATTATAAATCTGAGCACGCATCGCCCCACGTGGCCCAAAGATGTTAACCGAATTCTTGGCTTTTAACTCTCCCGTTGCGGTTACAGAGACTTCAAATTCTCCCTTTTTAGGGCTTATGAGAATTTCGCTTACATCTGCGTCAGGCTCAGTGAAAAAAAATGTCGCGCCGACGGCAAGGGCGACAACGATAAGGCCGGGAATCAACCAGTTCTTGTTCATGTGGCTTTGATGGTAGTCTTGTCGATCCGATGGTATAGGTGGCGTGTCTGTACAAAAGACACATACCTGATGAAAAGGTCGCTAACGGAAGTGCGATCTTTTGACATGCTGTGTATACAGAAAGCGTCCGCTTAATGTTACAATATGATAAGAAAGATACCGATCAGAAACAGGGCAAATATATGTCCTTGTGAATGTGCGCTCAAATGAGTCGATTCATTTGAGCGGTTTCTTGTTTCTTGTTTCTCGTTTCTGGTTGGTAATACCTTAAAAACCTACTTTTAAACAAGAAACCAGAAACAAGAAACGAGAAACCAAACTCATCTCGGCGCGGCAAACACCTGGGTCCAATACACACCGTATTGGGTGTTTGGAGCTTCGATTCTAGCTACGCCTACATCTTGATACGATGGCCGCATGATGTTTGCGCAGTGGCCGTCGCTTCCCAGCCAGCCTTCCATGACTGCCTCAACGGTTCTGTACCCTGCAGCGACGTTTTCTCCGGATGTAGATGCTTGATAGCCGGCTTCCTGTACGCGGTCCCAGGGTAAACTTCCATCGGTGCCTTCGTGGCCCAGGTAGTCGTTATTCGCCATGTCTTGGGTGTGGGCGCGTGCGGCGGCGATGAGTTGTTCATCGAGGGAGAGGGGGGGAACGGCTGGAAAGTATTCGGATCCGCAGTTTCGCCCTGAACTTCTGGCCTGGTTAATGGCTGTGGTCATCTCTGATTCGAAGGAAGAATCGTCGTTATTGTCATCGTTGTTATTGTCATCGTCTTCCCGATTATCGTCGTCCAATTGCTCGATTTCATCGGTCAGTTCTTCTAGAGGAGATTGAGAGTCACAGGCGTGGAGTAGCGAGATGCAGAGGACGGCGAGAAGGATGCGGGTCGTCATGATAGGTAAAGTCCTTGATGAGTAGGGAGGGGGACTTTGCAGGGGGAGAGATGTAAGATAGGCATACAAATCTAATGCCATTGGGTGTGTTTTTTTGTTAATAGGCAGTACTTTCTATTGGATTTTCTTAAGTAGAGTCTAATCAGTTCAACATGCTAGAGTATAACCATGCAAGCAAAAATCTATATAGGTACCCTTCTTGTTTTCTTCCTTGGCTGCCAGAGCGAAACCCATACTGCCCATCAAGCTGAAATTGCTGAACGAGGGTCGGAAGTGATGGGCTTCGACCTGGATAGGAGTACTCACATCTTTGAGAAGATTGAAATAGGGGGCAGGCAACAGGTACTATCGGACGACCAGGACGCCGAGCAAATCCAACTCATACAGGCTCATATGCAAGAGATCGCCGAGCAATTCAGTGCCGGCAATTTCCACGGGCCCGAGATGATTCATGGAGAGCACATGCCAGGGTTACACGAATTGATGATGGGGCATGATGATATCCAGATCGAGTATTCCTCTCTGGAAGAGGGG
>JAHQVL010000196.1 GCA_019634345.1 Rhodothermaceae bacterium | reverse complement strand
ATATGCGATGGCGGATTCTATTTCCAGAGCGTTGGGCTCCATTGGCAGTTTATTCGGGATACTGATCTCGATGTTAATCACCTTGATCCTCCTGATAGATCGAGACTTAGATGACACCATTGCCCGAATTGAAGAAGTAACCGGCGCATTCTGGGAACTGATGTCCAGCTTTGGAAAATTCCTTTGGGAATACATGGGATACAGCTTTAGCTTTTTGAATCGTAAAGCAAAGCTAAAACCTGATGACGATATGCTCAAAGCCCTTTCTGCAAAAAATAAAGACGATGCAGAAAAGCCGGCATTAGCAGAGAAGGCATCACCCTCTAATGGAGACATGAGTATTGACCAGTTCCAAAAAGCCTATGCTAACAAAGGAGGAAACGGCGTGTCAGCCGAGGTTGCTGACGTCAAACCTTCCGGTGGACAAGGATCGCCCTCGTGGAATGAATTGCTACGGCAGCAATTAAATGCTCCCCCTAGCGCTCAGACACTGCCTCCACCGGTCCCACTCCCCCAAGCAACTCAAGAAGGAGAGGCTGCTACGAATAAAGTAGACATGGACGTGGATACACGGACATCCACTACGGGGCAGGTTGAGCTTAAAGTCCAAAAGCAGATTCAAGAAGAGACAACAGACAGGATTGCGAATTCAGCAGCCAATGTGCCTCTTGAAGAGATCAGGTACCGATATCCTTCTGTAGAGCTTCTTGAGAAGCAGGAAAATCAAATCACGATTGATTACGCAGAGTTAGAAGAAAACAAACAGATCCTGCTTGATGCGCTCTCTACTTATAATATCGAGATCACGGATATTAATGCTATTGTTGGGCCCACCATTACGATGTACGAGCTCACTCCAGCTCCTGGTATCAAGATCAGTAAGATAAAGTCTCTAGAAGACGATCTTGCAATGGCGATGGCTGCCCAGGGTATTCGTATGGTCGCTCCTATCCCGGGCAAATCAGCCATTGGGGTTGAAATACCCAATAGACATAGAGAGATCGTTCGCCTCCGAGACCTCATCGCTACCAAGCGATTCAGAGACAACAAGATGCGGCTCCCCTTACCTTTGGGTAAAACCATTGAAGGGCAGGTTTCGATTCATGACATCGCCTCGATGCCTCACTTGCTGATAGCCGGTGCTACTGGCTCGGGTAAGTCTGTCGCGCTTAACGCGTTGATTACCAGTCTGTTGTATGCATGCCATCCTTCCAATCTGAAGTTTGTCATGATCGACCCTAAGAAGATCGAATTACAACAGTACAGCAGAATTGTAGATCACTACCTTGCCGTTCCTCCTGAGTCTGAAACTCCTATTATAACGGACGTCACCCAGGCACTTGGTGTACTTCGGAGCTGTGAGCGAGAGATGGACTTCCGGTACAACCTGCTCCAGAAAGCGATGGTACGCGGCCTACATGAGTATAACCTCAAGTTTAGAAATGGAGAGCTTGATCCCGAAGAAGGTCATCGCCACTTTCCCTACTTAGTCGTTGTTGTTGACGAATTAGCGGACCTTATGCTTACTGCTGGGAAAGAGATAGAGGCCCCTATTGCCCGCCTTGCCCAGATGGCTCGTGCAGTAGGTATCCACCTTGTCCTCGCAACGCAGCGTCCTTCTGTAGACGTTATTACAGGGCTGATTAAAGCAAACTTCCCAGCACGTGTCGCCTTCCAGGTAGCTTCTAAGGTAGACTCACGAACGATTCTTGACCAAAATGGAGCCGAGGGTCTTGTGGGCAATGGAGATATGCTCTATATGAAAGGCAGCCACATGACTCGTCTACAGGGTCCCTTTGTATCAGTCGATGAGGTTGATCTGATAACCAATTACATTGCGGATCAACCTGGCCCGGGTCCCTATTACCTGCCTGCTTTTGACGACACCCCACAGCTCACGGTCCAAACCTCTAAGAGCAACGAGCAAGACAGTCTTTTTGCTGAGGCGGCACGCATCATAGTCGAAAGTCAGCAGGGATCGGTGTCGTTGCTTCAGCGCAAGTTATCGGTCGGTTACACGCGGGCAGCGCGTATTGTTGATCAACTTGAACAAGCAGGAATAGTCGGCCCATTTGAGGGCTCTAAAGCGCGTCAGGTGCTTGTACCTGACGAACCTAGCCTGCAGGAGCATTTGAGAAGCCTTTAACTACATTATAGTATAGTATGAGTGAGGTGATTGGAACGCCATTTCCTACCATTGGCATTATGGGAGGCGGGCAATTAGGCCGCATGATGGCCTTGGCAGCAATTCGTATGGGGATGGCTATAAAATTTCTTGTCCCAAAACAAACAGGGGGCACAATGGGATTAGGCACTACCCACGTCGGAGACTGGACGGACCCTGCTGTTCTCAACGAATTTATTGATGGGTGCGATGTCGTTACCGTTGAAAGTGAATGGGCACCCATTGAAGCTGTTGAAAACCTTGGTACGTCGATCCCCTGTTACCCTCGATCCAGTACACTATCTTTAATTCGAGATAAAGGGGTACAAAAAACAACGCTCAAAGAAGCAGGGCTCCCTGTTCCCCCTTTTGCATGCTGTTCGTCGTACACAGAAGCGCTCGAGTATGCGCAAGGATCAGGATTTCCGGTAGTTGTTAAACGCTACAAAGGCTCATATGATGGCTACGGCAATGCTACCGCCCACTCTGTCGAAGAACTCAAATCGGCCTGGAGTCAATTGGCAGACGACAACGGCGTACTGGTTGAAGCATGGGTGCCTTTTACTAGAGAGCTTTCAGTATTAGTAGCCAGAACGCCCGAGGGAGATCATGTAACGTATCCTGTTGCATATACTGAGCAAAAAGACCACCGATGCCACGCCGTAGAAGTACCAACGGTCATAGCTAAAGCGACTGAGCAGAAAGCAGTAGAGATAGGCCTTGGAGCAGTCGAAGCCGTGGACGGAATAGGTCTCACAGCAGTTGAGTTATTCGAACTCGAAGACGGGAGTATACTTGTTAACGAACTGGCTCCTCGGCCTCATAATACAGGTCACTACTCCATCGAAGCCTGTTTCACTTCACAATTTGAGAATCACATTCGTGGGATATTGAATTGGCCCTTGGGAAGCCCACAGCTTCGTGTTCCATGCGCAGTAATGGTAAATATACTTGGGCACAGGAGCCAACAAGTGGAATCCGATTCTGTCAGAGAATCTCTCAAAACAGATGACGTGTCTGTACATATTTACGGCAAAGAAGAAACCCGCCCCAAACGTAAGATGGGGCATGTGACTGCGACTGGCGATACTCTTACCGATGTACGCCAAAAAGCGGAGCTCGCTGCATCTACGATCATTTTATAAGCCATGGATACCTCTTCAAATACCCCTCTTGTTGGCATAGCCATGGGCAGTGAGTCAGACTTACCCGTTATGGAGGATGCAGCTAAAATTCTGGCGGATTTTTCTATTCCCTACGAAATGCGTGTATTGTCTGCGCATAGGACTCCTGTTGCCATGCAAGACTATGCTGAGTCCGCACACGAACGAGGTATAGCAGTAATCATAGCCGGCGCTGGCGGAGCCGCCCATTTGCCAGGTATGATAGCAGCCAGCACTCCCCTTCCTGTAATTGGCGTTCCCGTACCCACCCGCAACCTCAAAGGTATGGACTCTCTCCTATCGATTGTACAAATGCCTGGCGGTGTTCCTGTGGCTACTGTTGCTATCGGTGGTGCTAAGAATGCAGGGTTACTGGCCGTGCAAATTCTGGCTACTTCTAACACGGCGTTGCAGAAAAAACTCATCTCTTACAAGGCAGATCTTATCAAGCTCGTTCAGCAAATGGATGAGAGAGTACTGAATGCGGGTCTGGATATTTGGAAGAATAATCAGTAAATCGAACAGATTCCGTTCAAACCGATGGAGTAGACCAAAATAATCCAAAAGCGCCCCTCCTATTGGTCGGTACTCCTTTTTACCTACTTCCCCCAATTCTATTTTGGTTTGATTACCAGAATTGTTGCCACTCTACACCAAGACACTCTCTTAGCATGCAACAGACCATCTTAGCAATTGGCGCTTTGTTGATTATCATGACAACAGCGATGTTGTACCAGCGCTCCAATATGTTAACTCAGGAGCTTGCGTACATTCGGCAAATCGAGATTGCAGCAGAAGACGCAGCTCGAACAAAGCTTGAGGGCCTTGCCACGCTTGCTTTTGATGAGAGTATTGTTGTGTCTTCAAGCATTGAACCAGATCCTAACACATTTACTGCTGCAGCGAGCTTTGGATTGGATGCAGGAGAATCATATCCCAGTATAGTTGATGATGTAGATGATTATCACGGAATAAAAGATACCATTTGGCAAAGCATCAGCGTCAATGCAGACTCTTTCAGATTTGTTGTTGATTATTCTGTTCAGTATATCACAACGACAGGCATAGTAACCACTACACCAACCAATCAAAAAGAACTTATCGTCGAAATCGAGTCATTAGACAGAATTGGCACAAGGCAAGTTAAAGGAACCTTCACAAAACTTACATCAGTTAACGACAATCTAACTCCTTAATTCCACTCATTTTTTTGCTTTAGTTTCTTCATGCAGTTTGTATTGGATCATATTTCTGCACTCATTATTGCATCTGCCGTGATACTCATTATCGCCGTAATCCAGGTGAGAGGATCCTTTGATCTTATTGAATCGACGGTCTCAGAATCCGTTGAAAGGGATGCAATTTCATTACATGAAATGCTGCAATGGGATATTGTTCATATGACAACAGAAGACCAAACCAATGATAGAGCTGCAGATGGAAAATATTTTGGAGGTAGTTATGAGTGTGCATTTAGCCAATCGGGCGATCTTACTGATACGCTTACATTTGCTGCATTGAGTGCACCTTTCGACACAACAGGTGCGCCTCCTTTAGACAGCCTTCATGCTATAAAAGTGAGTTATGCGTTAGTCCCCAATGGGGATTCAACCCGGGTATGGTCAGATACTACTGAACTGAGGGTCCCTTTGTACAGGCTGCAACGGTCTGTAAATGACACTCTCACTGGATTTCTCAGCGAAATTATAACTGATTTTCAGGTACAGCAACTTTCAGTTGGCGGTGGCCCAGAAGGCTTTGTAGCCCTAAATGGGCCATGTCCATCCAATATGCGTGCATTACGGTATGAATACCGAGTCGTAACTCCAGGTGTAGACTTTAAAACTACTGACCAGAGAAACACGAATCGTTTAAATCAACGTCAATTTGGTATTACAGTGAATCTCGATAATTATAAATAATCAAAATAAGTACCTTTCAAGCCAATATCAGCTTAGCGTCGATATAAATCTATAAAAGCCCCTCACAAAGCCTCCCATTACTCTTAGGAATCACAACATTTTAATCCCTTGATAAAATGGGTAAAGCGGCACTCGTTTTAGCATTATTGATCACGTTTTTAACAATTACCGTGGTTAACCGTGCGCAAAACAACTCCAAGCGAGCAAACGAACAGCATTACGACCACCTGTCTACTAAACTTGCAAAAGATCTTGCCGAACGGGGACAAAAGCTCATATTAGGGCAATTTATTGAATCGTTCGGTGACGGAAGCGGTATTGCTTTAAATACCATCAATCATCAAGGAGGCAGCATTTCCCTTGTCGGCGCACCGGTTATTGATGATGAAATGGTTACGTTCACTGTACGGGGAGCGTACAACGGGGCCGTTCACGATATAACCAGCCGCTTCAGATGGCATGGCTTTGGCCTAAACCCATTGCAAGTCAAAGCCGCATCCGTTGATTTTAATGTATCCTCGTCCGCAATTCTTGACTTCCAGCGCGTAACACTCGATGATCAGTCTATTCTTGAGCTGGACGACATGTTATACAATGAGTTAGCCCTGGAAGGTGATCTGGCTTCGAACTACAATATTAGTCTCGATTATCTCAGAGATGAATTCTACAACACCTTAAATGCACACAGTTCTGGTTTTGAGATTGATCTAATCGATCAAACTCAACGGGATGTACTCGATCAACAAAACGGGATATTCTTCCCTGACCAGGTAGCCCAGGCTATCAATAATTATTTAGTTCTCAATCCAAGTGGAGAGCAGATTGTTTCTAACCCAGCGAGTATTCCTGCTACATTTGGAACGGGACCTCAGAAAGTACTGCGTGTTGAAAACGGTGCAACGCTGGTTAAAGATCTATCTGGGACGGGGATTCTTATGGTTGAAGGGGACTTTGTCGTTCCTCAAGGCATTACAGTGGATTGGCAAGGGCTTGTTGTTGTTGTTCCACCGGCTGGTGCACTCAACCCTCAAATTGACTTACAAGGAAACGTTGCCCTTCATGGGGGTATGGTTGTCATTCATGAATCCATCCCCAACTCCGGGCACATGGACGTGACAAATTTCCGAGATTATTCAGGCGTGTGGACGTCCCCATTTGGTGTTGACATGCACCAGGATTCCTATTGGCCATGGTGGCTCTATCACACGCACGATTACACGTCACATGAAGGCAATTCCATTCGATTCATGGGCCCTACATCCGCTGATCGCCTTCATGAATCGTATGTATATTTTTATGAGACGCTTCAAGGCTTAAGTGCAAACGATGACGTGTTTTTAGAATTCTACCACCCTTCGAGCCATGGACGTGGTATCCTTTCCATGGAGCTCACCGGTCAACCTAGAACAGCATTCCCTATTGCCGCTGGCTTTCATCCTTATATCTCTGATCCAAATGATCAATACAGAACACAACCGTTCAAAGCGGGCGACTTAGAGCACCTTCAAGTTGACATAAAGCGACTCCCTTCTTTGCAAAAAATGTGGGATGATACCGAAGAACCATATAATAATTGTACATTGAACGGGGCAATAGTAGGTCCTATTTGTGTTGCAGAAGAAATGACACGGCAAGATGCACTGGCACTACGTCTGTATAAAAAAGACGGTGCATCAGAGAAGCGAATCTACGAGTCCACACTCTACTGGCACAGACGCGAAGACGAAGAAGCTGCATTCGCATCAATGATGCAAGAGGTTGTAGATGCATTGGGTTCTCCTGACTACGGCGTTGACTTTACTATTGGAGACAGTACTACAATTCGTCATGACCCAGCAGCTGAAATAATCCTTGGTGTCATGGGTGGTGTTTCAACTACTATAGAAAATGTCATCACTACGAATACCAAGTGGCATCCATATGACAAAAACAACCCGATCACACACGGTAAGCCAAATGGTGAGCCATGCAATAATGGAGTTGGCATAGGCCACGGATACGGTAATTGTGACCACGATAATGGCAACGGAAATGGTAATGGCAACGGAAATGGTAATGGCAACAGTAAATAGTAGCCGATAGAACCAATCGCCAATGAATTACTGATCTTTGATCCCCGTTTACCAAAAAGGCCCTGATATCAATATATCAGGGCCTTTTTCTCCAAATCCTTTTTGCCTAAAAGTTAAAATTATCGGGATCAGGTCCGATTCGCTCGCCGGAATCCAACCCTTCAATCCTATCCATCTCGGCGTCATTAAGAGCAAAATCGAAGATATCTATATTCGATTCAATCCGTTCCTTTCTCGCAGACTTAGGGATACTCACGATGCCTTTCTGAAGCAACCAACGGAGTGTTACCTGTACAGCATTCTTGTTGTATCTAGCCCCGATTTCGTACAGTTCAGGAATATCGACGACCCGCCCTTTCATAATAGGACTCCATGCTTCAAGCTGGATATTGTGTTTTATGCAGAATTCCTGCAAGCTTGGCTGCTGCAACCTGGGATGAAATTCTATCTGATTCACCATGGGTACCAAAGAGGAGCTCTCTAGTACATCCTCTAAATGGTGCTGCAAAAAGTTACTCACCCCTACTGATCGTACACGGCCTTCTTTGTAAAGAGACTCCAGTGCTTTCCAGGTCTCCACATATTTTCCCTTTACAGGCCAATGGACGAGATACAGGTCTACATACTCTTCGCCAAGCAATTCCAGGCTTTTGTCAAACGCACGAAGCGTCTCATCGTACCCCTGATCAGAGTTCCACACTTTTGTAGTCAGAAAGAGCTGATCTCTTGGGATACCACTTTGTTTAATCGCTTTTCCAACGCCTCTCTCATTGCCATACACCTTCGCAGTGTCAATACTTCGGTAACCTGCTTCTAAAGCCCATAAAACCGAATTCGATACTTCCTCTCCTTCTTCCAGCTTAAACACGCCTAAGCCAACAAGAGGTATATTGACGCCATTGGACAGTGCTACCACTGTCGTGGATACATCATTATTCATCTTCAATCTACTTTAGTGGGTGTGTGCAGAATGTGCTAAGACAATACGATACGGGCAAACTTTCGCGTCCCAACTTTAAGCACAAAGGGCGCCCGGGCCGAAAGATCGATGACTTCTGTGGGGTCTTCTACTTTCTCTCCATCGATCGACACCGCCTTCT
>JAHQVL010000195.1 GCA_019634345.1 Rhodothermaceae bacterium | reverse complement strand
GGAGGCTCAAGCGATGCGGCTCATACGCTGTTATTGATTAACGAATTTCTAGATTTAGGGGCTTCGCAGGACGACCTTCACAACATCGCTTCCCAACTCGGCTCGGATGTGCCCTTTTTTCTTGGAGGGTCTGCTGCTTTAGGTACCGGAAGGGGAGAGATATTAACACCTCTACTGCATAACGACGGTTCTGAGTATCTCTTGCCCTATCATCTCCTGCTTGCTGTACCTCCTGTACATGTAAGCACCCAGGAAGCCTATCAATACGTAAAGCCGAATGAAATAGAACGGCCTGTTCTTACTGACCTTGTATTAAAGTGCACTCCCGAAGACTGGCGTGCTAGACTAGTAAACGATTTTGAGGCTTCTGTATTCAAGACGCATCCCACCATAGAAAACGTAAAAAACCACCTCTACAATTTCGGCGCCCTATACGCCGCCATGTCCGGCTCCGGCTCTTCTGTTTTTGGTTTGTTTGAGGATGAGCGAAAGTGTTTAGAAGCAGCCAAGATGCTTCAAAGCGAAGGTATTAAAGTATGGACCGAGGCACCCCATTCCGAGACTCTATAACAAGAAACCAGAAACGAGAAACAAGAAACACAGATGGCTAAACCCATCTGCCAGTCTCGTAATATTTATCATCCAGAGTATCACTTTTGGACATTTTGTACTTGTAACCGCTTTCAGTAACAGTTTCTTAACGGAATGAAACTTGTTTGTGTAAGCGTATAATATTTTATTACTTACGGAAAGGAGATAAGTACCTAAAGCAATTCCCTACTCCTCCTTTTGTGTGAGCCCCCCATAGTCTATGGCTTTCACTTTTTGTCTTTAAAATTGTATGCGCCGAGTTCTATTAGTGGTATGCCTGATTCTCCTACAATCGTCTTCTGTATTTGCGCAAGATGAAATACACGAGATCACGGTACGTAAAGACAGCCTGCATAAAGTTCAGGAGCAGTTGATTCAGGAGTTGGAAAAAGTGGAAAAAGAACTCTCCAGATTGGAAGTTCGATTGCAAGAACACACGGTTAAAGAGCAGATTGATGCTCGCGGTGTAGTCACGACAAATATGGATGCGAGTTTACGTGATGAGCCGATGCCCGGTGCAAATATTATTCGGACTGTTCCTCAAAACGTAGTGCTAGAGGCACTTGCTTATAATGGGGCTTATTGGAAAGTTCGCTACAAGAACACCGAAGGCTGGATAATGCGATTGTTCGTTGATGAAGGGGAAGGTGCTGATCTAATCAAGCAGGAGGCTATGTCCGCAGCGACCGATGAAAGTGGTCCTGATACCCAGAAAGATCGATGGATGGAAGAACGGGTTGGCAAGACATTTCTGATCACCTCGTTCGATCTGTTCACAAATTCTGCCGGAGGAATTTCCATTCAGTATGCCTATGAGCATCTGGATTCTACCCGAACAGTACAAGAAGTCGTATTCTCAATTACACCGTACAATAGCGAAGGGGTGATTGAACGAGGACGCAACTCAGGAGCGTCAACACGTAGATTGCGTCGATTTGGCCCTGTAAGTGTGTACGACGGGGAGCAGCGCTTTCAGTTTGAAAACATCTGGTACAATGATAAGATCGAGTGTGCTCAACTCGATAGAATAGACATTTCCTATGCCAACGGGTCGCGCAGGTCCTACTCGAGAGATGTAGACACCCTTCTCGCGAGCCAGATCGATAACGATTGCACCATCACCGCTGCAGATCGACTGGAAGGAGAGGAGGGGTCAGTACCTTAAGAGGGTACGGTTGTTAGACGTCGTCCGGTTCTCTGCGGAACTTCTCAATGTCTATTTCCTGGTAAGCCAGTAACAGGTCGAGTGCCCACGTTTGGTTTTCGTTTCCACTCCACTCATAGTTCTTGATCACTTCGTCGGCCACGTTTTCCCAATCCACCGTCCAGTCTTTAAAGACATGGAAAGAGAACTGGTCTTCGTCCGTTTCGAAATAAACAGCGCCTTCTTCAGGGTCATAGATAGAGTCTGCTCTGTCGTCCTGGCGGGCCAGCTCAGCAGCATATACGATTAAAGGAACCTTAAATCGATAGTCCATCTTCTTGACTCGTTTAGCCTCGCTATTGAGGTAATTGGCGAGGACTACACAGCCATCACTGCATGTGATGGCGTATTGAGCTGCGTCACGTGTTGTATCATCAGCTTCAATTTTGTCAAGGGCAGCCTGGATAAGCGGCCAAAGGTGTACAGGTTCACTTGAGGTTAGAACACCCTCCTTTCTTGGAGGTGTTACGATGATATCATCGAGGTTCATGGTTCGCGTAAAACGTTGAGTAGCGTAAGATTTTAGTTAATTGATTCGTGATTTGTGTTGCGATGCAATTCGAATTCCATTTCGAGTTCCAACGCCTTTTTGACCATTTCTTCTTCCAATGGCGCCAGGGTTTCATGTTGTGAAATATACAACCTTAGCGCCTCTTCCAAAGAAGAGTCTTTCGTTACTACTGTTTTTCTCTTGCGTTCGAGGGGCTCAGTGATGCGCTCAAGGGAGGCAATCACATGTACGTTTTGTAGAGCTTCTCGGATTTGAGAGAGATCAATGTCAGCAATGCGAGATTCTTGTACCTGGTACCGTATACGCACGATGGCGTCTTCAACGGGATGGCGCCCGATCTCTTTCAAAATCTCTGCCGTTGGGTCTTCTGCTTCGCGGACGTCAAGATGAATCGCAATAAAGGGGCGGTACGGCGTTTCTATAAACTGAAATTGGGTGTCTTTTTTGTCGTTCTTGGCCTCTATGGTTACCAGGACAAAACCTTTGGGAGTATCCCATTCTTTGAACGATACGCATTCAATGCTGCCTGAATATACCACTGGAGGTGAAGCACCATCATTACGGTCCTGGTAGCGATGAATATGACCGAGTGCAACATAGTCAATGCCTGCCTTTGCAAGCTGGCTGACCATAAATTTAGGTTCATGCTCGATCAAGCTGGTATGTTCTGAACCGGAAAGTTCGGCACCATGCACAGAAAGATGGGCCGCCATAACTGTTGGCAGCGAAGGGTCCAGTTTTTCTACTGCGCGATCCACAAAGTCCAGATATTTCTGCTCGATAAACTCACGGACTTGCCCCGGCTGCATCGATCGATATTCTTCTTTCGTAAGAAGCATGCTTCGAATAGGCCAGGGTAGCGCGATAAATTGCAACGGACCGCTTTTGGTCTCGATAACGGTGCTGTCTACCTGCCGGAATACGTGTATGTCTCCATCGAGATAAGGGAAGATGTCGAGCGCAGAGGCTTTTCCATAGGACACCGGGTGGTCATGATTGCCGACAATCATGACGATGGGGATGTCTTTTTCTGCTATGGGTTTCAGGCACTCAGCAAACGCGCGTTGTTGCGTTGGGGTTGGATCGGCTGTCCTATATGCATCACCGGCAAACAAGAAGACGTCAATATCTTCTTCGATTGCACGCTGGACCATAAAATCAAATGATTTTTTGAAATCCTGGAGACGCGTGTTGAGTCCCGTACTCGGATCAATGCGACCGTGGGCATTGCTTCCGAAGTGAATATCAGCTGTATGCAGCAGTTTCACGGTATCTGACGAACTGATGTGCAGGTATTATGAATGAGTTAGTGTCGTAATCTATTCGAATCCAGGGCTTCCGGGAGTTGAGCCCTGGTTTTGCTAGTCAAATTTACCATAAGTAAAGCAACTTTTTGATAAATAGAAAGCGTTTTCACACAATTACCAGATTACTTGTCCTCGATCTCTCTGTGGATCGTTTGTGCCAGGTAGCGGTGCTGTGAATGTTTTAGGAAGGGGGAAGGGTTCTTTAGACAGATGTTCTCCATCAGCTATTTTACGTGTATAATCCCCTACTAAAAATAGTGCATTGTGTGCACCTTGGCCCCACCAATTGGTTCTAAAGGTCATCCGTGGGTCATTAAATCCGACCCAGGCTCCTGTAACTAGATCAGGATGCATGAGGACGAACCAACCGTCAGCACTGTTTTGCGTTGTGCCCGTTTTTCCAGCAAATTCGTAATCCCGAAGATTATACTGAGAGCGAATCCGCCTGCCGGTTCCTTCTCGTATCACATCCTTCATCATGTCCGTAACGGTAAGCGCCGTTTCCTCGCCGAGGGCTTCAACAGGTTGAGGTTTGGCTTCATAGAGCACATTTCCAAGCCGGTCTTCGATACGTGTGACCACAGTGGGTTCATGCTTAATACCTGAATTGGCAAGGGTGCTGTACGCAGTAGTTAGTTCGAGGAGCGTAACGTTGCTCGTTCCCAGTGCGATTGAAGGTACCGTGTTTAATCGGCTATTGATTCCCATTTGCTTGGCATAAAACGCCACATTGTAGGGTTGGACCTGAAGCACGAGACGTGCTGTAATCGTGTTAAGCGATTGGGATAGGCCCTGGCGGAGGGTCATCATGAGCCCCGTCTCTACTCTGTTGGAATTTCTTGCTCTCCATATGGTCCCGTCCGGATTTTCATAGGCAATCGTACTATCCATGAGCACATCATTCGGTGAATAGCCCTGGTCAATCGCAGCAATATACACGAACGGTTTAAATGTCGAACCGGGTTGGCGTACAGCAATGGAGACGTGATCATACCAGTCATCCTCCAGGTTTCGCCCGCCCACCCAGGCTTTTACATACCCGGTGCGAGGATCAATGGATACCAGCCCGGCTTCCAGGCGGGTCTTGTCCTTTTTTAGCTGATCCATAAAGGCTTCGGAACGGAAGAGAGAATCTAAGGCAGCTTCTTGATTCATCTCTTTTTTGAGCTGCCTGAATTCTGCACTTTCTCTTACAAAAGACTGGAGGATATGGGTAGAATCTTGCCAAAACTCACCAAACGGTGTGTAATCTGTTTTTTGCAAGTATGCATCGATGTTTTGAGCGACTGGGCGCCAATTTGGGTTTGAGCGGCTCCACTCGTAGTTGACGACGGCTTGCAACCCTTCCATCTGCTCATCCACGACCTGTTCGGCAATCTGCTGTAGCTCCGAATCGATGGTTGTATACACGATCAGGCCTTGGGTGTAGATGTTATGTCCAGATTCCTTAGACCAATCATTGAGCCACTGGCGAACGTGTTCAGCGAAATACGGAGCCGGGCCGGCTGTGATCTCACTTGAACTGTATTGGGTCACGATGGCAGAATCTCTCACCTGTGCAAGGTACGCAGGCTCCAAATGCCCGTGCTTGATCATCTGCCCAAGAACCGTGTTGCGGCGATTTCTCGATGAATTGGGATTGCGGATAGGATTGTACAGCGTGATTCCCTTGAGCATGCCCACCAGGGTTGCACTTTCCAGGGTATCCAGTTCTCCAACTCCTTTGCTGAAGAATGTCTGGGCCGCCGCCTCGATGCCAAACGCATTGTTGCCGAACTCAACCGTGTTCAGATACATCTCGATGATCTCTCGTTTTGTGTATCTGCGCTCTAGCTGCACGGCCGTGAGCATTTCCTTCACTTTACGCGAAACCGTCTGCTCTTTGCCAATTTCTTTGTTGTACAGGTTTCGGGCAAGCTGCATCGTCAGGGTTGAGCCGCCTTGTACATCGCCTAAAATGGTTTTGATGACCGATGTGTTGAGCCGAAACAGGTCGATGCCCCAGTGATCGTAAAAGCGATGATCTTCGGTGGCGATTAATGCGTTGATTACATTGGGAGAGATTTCGTTGTAAGTAACTGAAGAACGGTTTTGTAGCGCATATCGAGCGAGCTCGGCACCGTCTGCCGAGTAGGCCAGTGTAGCCAGCTGGAGGCTCGGATTTTCGAGCTGCTGCATAGAAGGCAGGTCCCCGCCTCTGTTCATGAAAAAAACAGTGGTAACGAGGGTCATGGCCCCCAAAACCATCACGCCAGCGATGATGGAGAGAACCATGTAGGCTTGAGCCAATTGTTCATTGGCTGTGAGATTGGAGAAAAATCCAGTCAGTCCTTTGCGTCTCTTTGGAATTGGACGGACAACCGTATCCACATAGGGATTGCTTCCAGGTGGGAGCGTATTTTTTCGACGGCTTTCAGGATCGTTGAAATATCGGTCCAACTCTTCCTTACTATACGGCCATTTTTTAGACATAAATGTGCTTTCCGGCGAGCTGATGTGCGGGTATTAACAAAGCGTTATTGATTATGTATCAATACAGTGGTAACGGGGAGCTGAATTAAGTTCTTCGATCGGACAAACTTAAACCATAACAATTAAGTCCTGAATCAACAGGACTTAATTAAATTCTTACGATAAGTAAAACAACTTGTTCTTGACTAAAAAGAACCGCGCATATCTACCAGCTCACTCTACCTCGATTTTCTTGCGGATCGTTGATGTCTGGTAGAGGCGTTGCGTATGCTTCGGGAAGCGGGAACGTTTCTTTTGAGAGCCGTTCTGCATCCGCCGTTTTCCTTGTGTAGTCTCCAACAAGGAAGAGCGCGTTGTGGGCACCCTGGCCCCAAAAATCGGTTCTGAAGGTCATGCGTTGGTCGTTGAAACCAACCCAGGCGCCTGTAACGAGGTCTGGATGCATGAGGACAAACCAGCCATCTGCACTATTCTGAGTAGTTCCTGTTTTGCCGGCAAAGTCGTAGTCGTACAATTGATACTGCCAACGAATACGTGCACCTGTTCCGCCGGTTTGAACCACATCCCGCATCATATCAATGACGGTTAAAGCGGTTTCGACGCCAAGAGCCTCTACGGGTTGGGGCTTGGCTTCATAAAGCACGTTGCCGAGCCGGTCTTCAATGCGGGTCACGAACGTAGGCTCGTGTTTAATGCCCGAATTAGCCAGCGTACTATACGCAGTTGTTAATTCAAGAAGTGTCACGTTACTCGTACCCAAAGCAATAGAAGGGACTGCATTGAGTCTACTTTTTATGCCCATCTGCCGGGCGTAGAACGCGACGTTATAGGGCTGAACTTCCAGGACCAGCCTTGCTGTAATTGTGTTTCGAGACCGTTTGAGTCCTTCACGGAGCGTCATCATGCGTCCCGTTTCTTCACCAGAAGAGTTTCCGGGTTGCCATTCGTTACCTAGCTCATCTTGCCAGAACACCGTGCTGTCCATGAGCACATCGTTTGGAGAAAAGCCCTGGTCGATAGCAGCAATGTATACAAAAGGTTTGAATGTAGAACCGGGTTGACGAATAGCAATGGATACGTGATCGTACCAGTCATCTTCCAGATTTCTTCCACCGACCCATGATTTGACAAATCCCGTGCGAGGATCGATAGATACCAGCCCGGCTTCCAGGCGAGACTTGTCCTTCTTCAATTGGTCCATGAAGGCCACAGATTGGATTAAAGAGTCCAATGCGGCTTCTTCGCTCATCTCTTTTTTGAGATTTCTGTATTCAGCACTTTCACGAATAAAAGACTGAAGAATGTGAGTAGAATCCGACCAGAACTGACCAAAGTCCTCGTATTCGGTCTTTTTTAAATATTCGTCCACCGTCCTGGCTGCCTCGAATGGGCTGCGCGTATCGCGGCTCCACTCGTAATTGACAACCGTTTGCAACCCTTCCATTTGTTCGTCCACTACCTGTTCTGCGATCTCCTGAAGTTCAGAGTCCAGGGTTGTGTAGACAATCAGGCCTTGTGTGTAAAAATTGTGACCAGATTCCTCAGACCAATCGTTGAGCCATTGGCGAACGTGTTCGGAGAAGTAAGGAGCTGGGCCTGCAGTAATTTCGCTGGAGCTGTAATCGGTCACTATGATTGAATCGCGGACTTCTTCAAGATATGCAGGCTCTAGCTGTCCGTGCTTGACCATCTGGCCAAGAACCGTATTGCGGCGTGCTCTAGAGGAGTTAGGGTTTCTAATAGGGTTATAAATGGTAATCCCTTTGAGCATGCCCACCAGGGTAGCGCTCTCAAGGGTATCCAGTTCGATGGCTCCTTTGCTGAAGAACGTCCGTGCCGCGGCCTCGATGCCAAACGCATTGTTGCCGAATTCAACCGTATTCAGATACATCTCGATGATTTCGCGTTTTGTGTATCTGCGTTCTAGCTGTACGGCCGTGAGCATTTCCTTTACTTTACGAGAAACCGTCTGCTGCTTACCAATTTCTTTGTTGTACAGGTTTCTGGCAAGCTGCATGGTGAGCGTGGATCCACCCTGTACATCGCCTAGAATGGTTTTGATGACCGATATATTTAATCGAAACAAGTCGATACCCCAATGGTCATGAAAACGATGATCTTCGGTGGCGATCAATGCGTTGATCACATTGGGCGAGATTTCGTCATAAGTAACTGAAGAGCGGTTCTGCAGCGCATAACGAGCGAGTTCTACGCCGTCTGATGAATAGGCCAGTGTTGCCAGTTGAAGGTTCGGGTTTTCGAGTTGCTGCATCGAAGGTAAATCTTCTCTATCCATCAAAAGCACAGCAGAGAGCAGGGAGCCTGCACCTAAAATCATCAGGCCTACAAGAAGGGTGAGGACCATTGAGGCTTGAGCCAGCTTTTCATTAGAAATGCGGTTGTAGAAGAATCCAGCCAGTCCTTTGCGTCTCTTAATGGGAGGGCGGACGACCGTTTCAGCTTCAGCAAAGGGATTTCCTTCAGGTGGGGGAGTTTCTCCTTTACGGCTATTGGGGTCGTTGAAATATCGGTCCAACTCTTCCTTAGTATAAGGCCATTCTTCAGACATAAACGTACTATAGGGCGAACAATGAACAGGTAACGGGTCTACGAGCAGTCTTTAGTAAAGATACTCAGGAAGTTACATAGACAACAGGGTTTATTGTAGTGTAACGGAAAGTTTTTTTTGAGATGCGTCTTCCGGGTCCCAGATACAAGCTTTCTTCCCAGTCCAACGCATTAAATTCATGCCTTGTTCTGAAAGGCAGACGAAGGTCCGATTAAATCGCCAACTGCCCGTGTTTATATATGTCCCCTGCGGCCAGTCGTGCCGTTCAGGATAATGACTATGCCCAAGGATAAGGTAATCATTTTTCTCATCCTCAAGGGTGTCATAGGCGTACCTTCGCAGCGCTTCGACCGCCGGCATGTTGAGTTTTTCCGTATGCAGGCGGCTATTTACCCAACGGGCGAGGCCAAATCCTGCATCTCCCGGCAATATGGTACGATAAAGTTGTACGGGTATCGGATGGCGCAGGAGATGCTTAAGCAAAGAGTAAAATGGAATCCTGGATCCCGTCACATCGCCATGATGCATATAGACATTGTGACCTAAAAGGGGTTCAATGAGTGGACCATCGTGCACAGAAACCCCTAATTCCGTTTCAAAATAATTTATGTGCCACGGATCATGGTTGCCCTTTAGGTAGGTAACAGGTATCCCCTTATCTGTCCATTGCGCCAGAAATCCTTGAAACCGTACTAACCCTTTAGGAACGAGGTGCCGATATTCAATGTATTCATCAAAAACATCGCCTAGCAAGAAGAGATGCTTAATCTCCGCTGCATAGGTGTTTAGGCAGGAGATTAAAGATAACTCTTCGTTGCGTTCTGTCGGCAAATCGCCCCTACCGAAGTGCATGTCAGACACGAAAATTATCACGGAGTCCCTCAAGATGTAACAGGATTGCGCATAGAGCGTACTAGTAATTCTACCTTCCAATAAACGCAAATTACATGTATCAGCAGTCAGGTTTTCAGCAGCTTCCGACCGTCATAAAAAACCTGTTAATTATAAACGGACTTGTTTTCTTGGCACAAATGACGCCCGGTCCTCTCAGCGGCCTTGTTGAGCAATTCTTTGCTCTTTGGCCCATTGGGCCTGGTCCTGATATCTTGCGGTTTCCAGACGGTTCCACGAGTATGGTGCACGAATTCTGGCCCTGGCAACTCGTGACATACGGTTTCCTACACGGAGGGTTCATGCATATTTTCTTAAATATGTTCATGCTCTGGATGTTGGGTGCGCCGATTGAGCGGCTCTGGGGCGCAAAACGGTTTGCCATCTTTTATTTCGTCTGCGTAGTGGGTGGTGGCATACTTCAACTCGGCGCTACGTATGGTGGAGGCGCGTACACACTTGGGGCTTCAGGCGGTGTAATGGGCGTCGCGATCGCGTTTGGAATGGTATTCGCCGAGGAAAAACTGATTATTCTCCCCATTCCGTTCCCCATCAAGGGAAAATGGATGGCAGTGGGGTACTTTGTAATAAATGTGATGGGTGCCTTCGGCCCAGGAAACGGAGTGGCCTACATGGCTCACCTCGGTGGTATGGTTTTTGGCTACCTGTTAATTCAATATTGGCGCGGTAAACTGCCTATCAAACCCGAACAACGGATGTATTACTAAAACAAGAGTCAGAAGACAATTGTCAGGAGACTATGGACTATGCGTGCAGCAAAGGACTCTGTCTCCCGGCTAATCTATATTGTCTTGATTTTTCTGTAAACCTATCGGGGATTGAGGGGTATTAAAGAATAGTGAAGTTCTATTCTATGGAGATGCTGGCTTTGTATTGCTTCTATTCGCTAATGAGGGATTCTCTCTCGCTGGCTAGAACGCGAACAATAAACACGACACATTTAACGGCAATTTAGATACCCGTGAACCAACTCAATACATGGTATAAACTATTACCTCCGGCATTGCGAACGTTGCTCACTATTAACGTAGTCCTGTTCGTATTGTGGATACCTTTGTCTATCAGCCAGGGAGTTAATGAGTTTTTTCATCAGCATCTTACGCTACAAGCTGCCGATTATCAGGCCTTTAAACAGCCCTGGCAGTTTATTACGTACAATTTTCTCCACATTAAGGGAAGCGAATTTCAGGGGCTCATTGCTCTTGCAATCGGGATGATGTTCCTGGTGGCCGTTGGTAGGGATTATGAAGAAATGCACGGCTCGCATCGCCTTTTTGCGGTGTACATTATCGGTGGGATTGGAGGTGGAATTCTTGCTATCACGCTGCAAGGATTGTTTCCAGACCTGCTGACGAATCGCACTGGTCTTTTGATGGTTTCCGGTTCAATGAGTGCGGTCCTGGCAATAATGACGGCTGTGGCCATATTGCATCCGTACAAATCGATTGCCCTGCTTCTGATAGGCCCTGTCAAATTGCTGTATCTGGTGTTGGGTTACCTCGTCTTTGATACGTTTATCTTCTCAAATGGAGAAGGGGCAACGATCTATGCACACTGGGGCGGCGCTCTATTTGGCTTCCTCTTCGCTAAAGCGGAGTCCTCAAAAATTGATCTTTCGAGCTGGGCGCTGTACTTTTTCCCACGCGGTACTCCTGGACGTTCTGGGAGTAGTAAGGACCCTGAAGGGATTCTCAGTAGGCTGGAGAGTTGGTTGGCTTCCTCTAAAGGCTCGGATGAGGTGAAAAAGAAACCTACATCAAGGCAAAAGCCTGGCAAAGAACGCACATGGCGCCGTGCTGAAACAGAAGTTGAGATAGTAGAGACGAGTATGGAGGGCGAAGTTGACCGGATTTTGGACAAAATTAGTGCGGAAGGATACGATTCGCTCACCCCAGAGGAAAAGAAAATCCTTTACGAGGCAAGCAAACGGTGAGTACTTAATTAAAGACGGACGTAGTGCGACGATTCCTCTGGTCGGCTTTTCTGATCATTGATTCATTCTTAGTGGTGTGGTTTGTAGCTGGCTTCCTGGCCCGCTGGATAGATCCCCGTCTCCTTTGGTGGCCCCAACTCTTTGCAATTGTACTCCCTTTCACTAGCATTATCCTGTCGCTTCTAGGACTGGCTCTTCTGTATAAGCGAAAATGGTCCCTTTTTACTACTCACCTGATTATTATGGTGATGGTTGGGACACGGTTTTTATCTTTTCATTCTCTGCCTGCTCCTTCGACCATTCCGAATAGCGATGCTCTAAGGGTTTCTTCGTATAACTTGGGCCAATTAGAGTCCCTCACCCAGCCTGAACTCGCTGAAAAGCTTAGCGAAGTGCTCCAACTCATAAGCCCCGACGTCCTCTGTCTGCAGGAGTTTTTGATACGCTATAGGGGGGATCCGCTTCGCTTTCGGAATCTACCAAGCGTCGCTGCCATGTTCGATTCTCTGGGTTTCCAGGTGGTAGCTGATCAAAAGCACGCTGTGTCGCATTCGTTTAAGCCCGTTTTTACTCAGCGGTCAATCCTTTCCATGATATCGAAAGAACGGCTGGCTCTTTCTGATGAAGAAACACCCGAGTTAAGTGTTTTGCGAACGGTAGTGAACTGGAAAAGCCGAGAGGTTGCTATATATAACGTTCACCTACAAACGTTCGGAGAACGTAAACCCTGGTCCGAAACTACGTTGAGTCCGTTGAACCCCTCTTTTTGGTCACAGTATGTATCTCAGTACCGGGATGCGTTCCTCGATCGAGCCTGGCAGGCCGACAAAATCCATGAATTGATTCAAAAGGAGCCCCTTCCCTTTATGATCGTGGGCGACTTTAACAGTACGCCTCACAACTGGACATTCAATCGAATCGCAACAGGGTTGCAAGATGTCTATACTGAAGCCGGCTTAAAGAGAAAAATGTCCTACCATGCTCGCTTCCCCGTCGTTCGCATAGATCATGTCCTGGTCAGTGACGATTGGGACGTCGTAAGCGCCGATATCCTCCCCCTCAAACACTCCGATCATCGGCCGTTGGTGGTTGAACTAAGGTTGGCGGAGTAGTTCAACGTTTAACGTTCAAGGTTCAACGTTTAACGTTCTTTTTTTCGGAGTCTCTTGAACTTTGAGTCCAAAATCTTGAACTTTGAACCTTGAACGTTGAACTCTAATGATCCCTGAACCTGCACACTCAAAACTAACGATACTGCTCGAGGATGCTCGAGGTGGGGATGAGCGTGCGCGTCGTAAAGCATATGATGCGGTGTATGAGTATCTCCTCCAGATTGCTCGGACCCAGCGGCGTAAGAGGGGTGGGAATGAATTGCTTAAAAGTACGGAGTTGGTTCATGAAGCCTACATCAAGCTGGAGCGGCTTCAAAAAGATGGCTGGCAGAATCGAGGTCATTTTTTTGCTGTAGCTGCAACAGCCATGCGGCAGATTATATTAAATCAGGCCAGGTTCAAGGTAGCAGCTAAACGGGGAGGAAATCAGCAACAGGTAGAGCTTGAAGAACACCTGCTTGTAGAAAACGGCGCAGCCGAAGAACTGATTTCACTCCATGAAGCACTCCAGAAACTGGAAAAGCTAAAGCCCCGTATGGCACAAGTGGTAGAATGCCGCTTTTTTGGGGGACTCACTGTCGAACAAACAGCAGAAGCACTGGGAATATCAACTCCTACTGTAAAAAGAGACCATAAAGAGGCTCTGACCTGGCTCTATAAAGAAATAGGTGCTTCCGAATAATCTGTACCTGGTAATTGGTATAGTGGACAAAAAAAAGAAAATAGAAGAACTCACTCGATCCAGCCTGGAATTGAGTCCCGAGGAACGTGCTTCCTTTTTGGATGAAGCATGCGGGGATGATAGCGGGCTCAAAGATGCCGTGCAAGAAAAAGTTGATGAGTATGAGGAGGCTCGGCAGTATTTTGCTGGCCTATCGGAGCGGTTGGGTCTAGGAGGGCTTGGCGATCCAAAGTTTTCCGTTTTTGAAGGACAAACGTTCAATAAGTATGAAATCGGTGCGCTTATTGGGCAGGGGGGAATGGGTATGGTCTATAAGGCGACAGATACCCAGCTGGGCCGGCCCGTTGCACTAAAGTTCCTGTCAGCTCGGTTCGCCGAAGATGAAGGCGCCAACACCCGATTTAAGCGCGAAGCACAAGCAGCCGCTTCCTTGAATCACCCCAACGTATTAACGGTGTATGATATCCTGGAGTACGAGGGGTTGTCTGTTATCGCTATGGAATATCTTGATGGCGTGACGCTGCAAGATGTGCTTGAAGAGGGTCCGTTAGAAATAGACCGGGTTATAACCTATGCCACTCAAATAGCCAAAGGGCTAGAGACAGCCCACAGATCTGGCATTGTACATAGAGATTTAAAGCCTGCCAATGTAATGGAAGTCAAAAATGGGATGCTTAAAATTCTCGATTTTGGGATGGCTAAACTTCGGGATGCTTCTCTTGTGACAAAAGAGGGTACGTTGATGGGTACGGTTGCTTATATGAGCCCCGAGCAAGCGACAGGTGGAGAAGCTGACGGCAGATCTGATATTTGGTCATTGGGCGCAATCGTTTATCAAATGCTGACCGGGCAACTGCCTTTTTGGGGAGAAAACTATCATTCGACATTGTATCGGGTAATCAATGAGCCATTCATACCTGTGACGGGTCTCCGGCCTGGCATACCTCCAGCCCTTGTCCATGTCGTAAACAAAGCGTTAGAAAAAGACAGGGAGCGCAGGTACACAAGTATTGATGCTTTTCTGGACGACCTTAATCAAGTTGGGAAAGGAAAAGACGTTGAAAGGCCGGTTGTTTCTGTGCAGGCCGTATCTCAAAATGAAAGCCTTCTTGAACTGCCGGCTGACTTAGAGGTTATTCGTTTCCTTGTCGTCGATGATGAGCCGGATGTTGAGTTGTTGATTCGGCAGCAGTTCAAGCGGAAAATACGTGCTGGTGATTGGGTGATGGAGTTTGCTGAGAACGGTGCGGTTGCTCTTGAGATGATAGAGGACGCTGAGGAGGACTTCCACATTGTGCTTACTGATTTGAATATGCCCATCATGGATGGCCATGCCCTACTCGCAGAACTGGCAAAAAAAGAACGCCCATTCAAGACGCTTGTCCTATCTGCTTTTGGGGATATGCGGAATGTGCGCTCGGCGATGAATCTTGGGGCATACGACTTCCTGTTTAAACCGATCGATTTTGGTGATTTTGAGAAAACGATAGAAAAAACGATTCGCGAGGTACAGAGTCTACGATTCACCCAGGAAACGCGAAAACGGCTGTGGACCTTT
>JAHQVL010000194.1 GCA_019634345.1 Rhodothermaceae bacterium | reverse complement strand
CTCCTGCAGGACATTGAGCAAGCTCGTAAGCAGCTCAATGAGCAATGGGAAGGATCCAAAGACTCGATTCACAAACGGGTCGATGTAGTCTGGAAACGATATGGCCGGCGGCTTGCACTTAAAAGCGCCGTTAAATGGTCTATTCCCTGGGTCTCCTCGCTCATGCGTGATCGGCTTATGGATCCTGTGAGCTATTTGGCCCGAACCAGGTTAAATGTACGAGCACCGTATGATTACCCCGTATCTCTTTTCCTGAATAAAGAAGCCGAAGAATTTCTCCAACCAACGGACAAGGCCATTGAGCGTCCGTTAACTCCGGATCAATTTATAGCGGACTTGTTGCAGGAACGCGTATACCAATCTGCGTCACGTATTTGGAGAAAAAACGAATCCATCCTGATAACACAACCCTTACGCAAAACCGTTCGCAGACGCACCACGCAAGCCTTGGGATTCTTGTTTGTATTCGGATTTATCTGGATCATGCTTTTTGGTACCAGCACGGTTAGCCTCTGGATCCTGGCTCTATTGTCTTTGCCCTATGTTGGAATTACCGGGGTTTATATCAAAAAAATGGTAGACAAAAACTACCGATCAGGCGGTGACGTCCAGGCACAACGCGTATTTGAGAAGATTCAACACAACGTCGATAACAGGCTCAATAAGCTCAGAGATCATATCATTGACCAAATGAATCCTGACGACTTATGGGACGAAGTCTCTCATCTTCTTAAAAACAATCAGACAATCCCTAAAGGGGTTTACTTACCCTACCAAGATCTGATCAAACGCCTCGAGGCCATGCATTCTCGAAAGAAGAACCGCCGCCCCGCTGTATATGCTGATATCGAAGAAGCATAGGCCAAAAGTACCAGCTAGAAGAGCTACCAATTATACCAGAACTTGGCAAATTATGCACTGAAGTTTTACACTTTCGGTGCGTACCTTTAGGCATTCGCTTAAGCAAACTGGTATAATCACATCCCAATAAATATGTCAAAAAGATTAAGAGTGGGTATTCTCACAGGTGGAGGAGATTGCCCTGGTCTGAACGCTGTTATTCGCGCTGTAGCAAAAAGCCTCATCCTTCAGCACGACGCTGAAGTCATTGGATTCGAAGACGGGTTTGAAGGCCTTGTAGAACAAAAAATGCAGCCGCTGGAATACAGTGATGTCAGTGGCATCTTAACCGTGGGCGGAACGATTCTCGGCACAAGCAATAAGGCCAACCCATTCAACTATTTTAAACGCGGAGGTGCTGACGTATCCTCGCAGGTTGTCACGTTTTGTCGCAAGCTCGGTTTAAATGCCGTTGTTGTTATTGGTGGGGACGGAACCATGTCCATCTCTAACAAACTGCATAAGCTTGGAGTTAACATTGTAGGTGTCCCTAAAACCATCGACAATGACTTGATGGGAACGGACCGAACATTCGGGTTCGACTCTGCTGTAGCTATTGCAACAGAAGCCATTGACAGGCTCCATACCACGGCACAAAGCCATAATAGGGTTATGATTCTTGAGACGATGGGGCGATATGCTGGTTGGATTGCCCTTTATTCAGGCGTTGCCGGCGGTGCCGACGTGATTCTGATCCCTGAGTTTGAGTATGAAATCGAGGAAATTGTGCGCGTGTGTAAAGAACGTGAGAGTGGCGGCCAGAAATTCACTATTATTGCTATTGCAGAAGGAAGTAGACCCAAGGGGGGGACGATGGTTGTCCAGGACATGGTTACCGACAGTCCTGATCCTATTCGCCTCGGAGGTATCGGGAAAGTGCTTGAGAGTCAATTGGAAAAGCACCTGCGCAGTGAGATACGCACAACAATCCTGGGCCATACCCAACGCGGGGGTACTCCTACTCCTTTTGACCGAAACATTGCTTCTGCTTTTGGCGCCTATGCAGCAGCCATGGCCGCTGATGGAGAGTATGGTTCCATGGTTGCGCTAAAGGAAAACAAGCTTACGAGCATTCCTCTTGAGTCCGTGGCAGAAAAAGTGCGAACGGTACCGGCAGATGCTGCAATGATCTCAACGGCATTAGCTGTTGGGACCTCCTTTGGTGTATCTAATTTTGAAAAACGTTTTGTAGGCACAAAGCATTCAACGCCCCTTACCTGACCCCCCAAGATATCATGCATGTATTCCTGACAGGTGCTTCCGGATTTATTGGCTCGTACATTCTCAAAGACCTGATTGCTGCCGGCCATACCGTTCGCTGCCTGATGCGAGATACCAAGGGTACTCTTTCGGTTGAAGATGATTCTATTGAACGCGTTAAGGGTGATTTGACAAAACCAAAGTCACTGACGGGTTTACTGCGTGGTTGTGACGCTGTAATTCATCTCGTAGGAATCATTAAAGAGATACCCTCCCGCAACGTAACTTTTGATGCCTTGCATTTCGATGCCACAAAAAATGTGGTTGACGAGGCCGTGGACTCGGGGATCACTCAGTTTATACAAATGAGTGCCAATGGTGCTCGTTCAGAAGGGATATCGGGCTATCAAACATCCAAATGGCGTGCAGAAGAATATGTAAAAAAAGCCGACTTCGATCGTTGGACTATTTTTCGTCCCTCGGTTGTATTTGGAGCTCCCTCCCAGGGCCAACCCGAATTTGCCAGCCAGCTAATCAGCACATTGATTCGCCCGTTCCCTGTCTTACCAGTTTTTGGAGATGGTCGCTATGAAATGCAGCCTGTCTCTGTGCACGATGTGTCTGCTGGTTTTGTGCAAGCGCTAACGGTAGAGGCCTCATGGAAACGTAGTTTTTGTGTAGCGGGGCAATTAAAGTTCACATATTCCGAGATCCTCAACATCCTTGCAAAAGGAGCAGGCATTGAACCGAAGTTACAGATAAATCAACCTGTATGGATGGTACGCCCTGTCATTCACACCGTGGGCAAAACCGGCGCGCTACCCATTACACCTGATCAATTTGAAATGCTGCTCGAAGGAAATACCTGTGACTCCTCTTCCTTTTTTGAGCACTTTGATCTTCCAAACATCACGTTTTCGCCTGAGAATCTTTCTTATCTGAGTAGTTACTAGCCTATTTAAGCGGGTACAATTCAATATTTATTCACCTTCACAGAACTAAAATATTGTCGTAGGAGTTTTCATTGTACTAGATTAGGGTTTGCCATTTCCATCCCACTTGGCGCCCCCTTTCTACTCACCTATCTCAATGTTGATAAAGTGCCTCCATGGAGTTTGTAAAAAAGGATCACGAAGAGCTGTACAGAGAAAAAAAACATATAGCCATAGCCGGAAACATCGGAGCTGGAAAAAGCTCTCTCACAAACCTTATCAGTGAATATTTCGGCTGGAAATCATACTACGAACGCGTAGATGACAACCCTTACCTGGCAGATTTCTACAAGGATATGAGGCGATGGTCCTTCAATCTCCAGGTGTTCTTCCTCTCCAGCCGATTCAACCAGCAACTAAACATCGAAGCCAATCCTGACTCTGTTGTGCAGGATCGCTCAATCTATGAGGATGTAGAAATTTTCGCGAGAAACTTGTTCGAAATGGACCTAATGTCTCCTCGCGACTATAAGAATTATTCTGAACTGTTCGGTGTGATGACCGCATATTTACGCCCACCGGACCTTCTCATTTACTTGAAAGCTTCTGTCCCTACACTTGAACAGCATATCGAATCTAGAGGACGGGATTTCGAGACGACCATTCGTCCGGACTATCTTAATCGGCTCAATGTACTCTATGATGAATGGATCGATCGATATAAATTCGGCCCTACAATGGTCATTGAAGTAGATACCTGTGACTATGTCAATAGCCAGAGTGATCGTCAAAAAGTACTTAGTGACATCGAAAGCAGGCTTTTTGGTATGCTGACCAAGTAGCTTCTATTCATTTCTCTATGGATGCACAGCGAACCTGCATTCTTATCCTTTTGTGCTTCTTGAGCAATGCCGTTGTCTTTGCTCAAGAGACGGATACGTTGCTGGTTTCTCCTCCGGATTCAGTCTCCTTACCAGACTCAGTTAACGTAGTGGCGGACTCGTTGGGCCTCGCCCAACCATCCGATTCCGTAGTAATCGACCCGGCCTCATTAATCCCTGTTGACTTTTTTGATGACCTACAAGGCATTGCTATAGGGGATACTCTACCTGTAAGGCACGTCGCTTTGGATCCCCAGCAAATGCTGGGCGATGTTCGAAGTACATTTGTGTATGATTTTGGTACGTCTGGGTGGCCCGATGGATGGAGCCCCTATGGATTAAGCCCCAATACCGTGGGGCTTTCTTTTAATGATATACCCTACCGCGAGCCGACCTCTGGCCTGCCGGCCTATGAACTCATCCCCTTTACCCTGCTCCAGCAGTTTCAAATACAACATGGTAAATTTGGATCTCCTGTAGGGGTAAACACACGATTGAGACCCTTCGACGAACCGCGTTCTCTTACCGAAATCAGGTATCGCTCTTCGAATAGTGGTCTTTCAAGCGTACTTGTCAGCCATAGCCAGTCACGTAGAATTACACTCTTTAAGAGGCCGACTCTCCTACGCATCCTCCTGGCCTATGGCGGACACGGAGCAAACGGTGAATACGCGGGCAGTAAACTTGAAGGAGCCCGTCAGCTTCTAGCGCGATTAAGATTCCAGAATAATCTTGGCTCGTTCGAGATTATGAATATGCACAATCGCCGCCGCCTGGGGGCACATGCCGGCGTGACCCCGGGGTCCGGTCTTGATTTTATCAACATATATAACCGCCTGGTAGCTACAGTTGTGAACTCCGGTGCACAACGCCAGAAAATCAGAAACGACCTAAGCATAACATTCCGCCGATCGCTCTTTGGGCTAGAAGATCCCTTTACAGCTTCCGGGTATTGGACCGCGAATACCTTCCGCTATGTAAATAGCGATACGTTACAGGCCAGAACAGGCACCCTCGGGTACTCCCTGACACAAAACTTACCACTCTCTACTTCTCATCTTACCCTACGTGCTGAAGGCTGGACGGATCGCATTCGCAAAGACAGCAGAGATACAACATCCGCAGCCAGTGCACTGCCCGACTCGATTGGTATTTCACGCTCAGAATTTCATCTATCAGTCAATACGGCCCTGGAACTGGGTAACTTTCACATCAATGCCACCCCTGGTTTCCACAGCAATGGCACGACATCAACCCTTGGAGGTGAAGTGGATGTTCGCCTGGATGTAGGGGTGCTCCACTTGTTTGCAGCTTCCTCACACACTTTATCTCCGGTTTCATTGATTGCAGAATACGGCTGGGGCGATACGGTAAATCGTCTTGTTAGCCTGCCTTCGTCAACAACGACATTATTTCGAGCAGGCCTGGGTATATCATGGAAAGTACTCGATGCGTCCGTGAGCGCCTTCACTCATACGACCCAGAACCCTTACGACTATATATTCGATAGCGGGCAAGACACACTGACCGTTTTTGCTCCATCGGATGCTATTTCATGGCAGGGAGTAACTGCCGACTTTGGTTTTCGCCGCAATGCGCAACGAGGTTGGTATCTCACCGCCTCTTCAACCGTCTTTGACCCTACAACGGCCCCTTCACTTCCAAATTATCTATCCATATCCCAGCAGCTTCCTGAAGTCTTTGTAAAAGGCCGTCTAGGTATGCGTTACCGCATATTCAAAGGGGACCTAGACTTTGATCTATATACTCAAGGAAGGCTTTGGTCTTCATTTCTTGGGCGCACACTGCATCCTGAAACAGGTCTTCTCGTATTAAGAGATGCAAGTGCACGTCCCGTAGAGAGTTCAGCTACTCTCGACGTTGTACTTGAAGCGAAGGTACGAACTGCCAAATTCTTTATTGGGTTTGAGAATCTCCTGAGCGGCACCACGTTGATTATTGGAAATATGCTGGTTCCAGACTACCCACTGCCTCAACAGCGATTTCGCTTTGGAGTGCATTGGCCGATTTGGAACTGATACTTTATGGCAGCGCATTCTTTACCACGGCGGCATTCACTATCTGACTATGAAAGTCAGGCCCTTGATGCCATTCGTGAGTGGCGGTATCCCGACGAAAGCTGGTTAGCACGAACGTCCCACTCGTTCCAGGCAGGACTAAACTCCGTCACCAACCATATTCGTAGAATCCCGGGTGTAGACTGGACCATCGAAAACATCGTTTCAGGCCTCATCACACTGACGAACGAAATTGCGCATGACCTCGTATGGCGTGAACCTATCTTTGAGTCGTTTAGGAAAGCAGGATATGAAAACGTGCAGGACCTCGAAGACATCGCCTACCTGGACCTGGAAGCCATTGACACTGTAAGCAAAAACCTTCCGCTGAAGTACAATAGCCTCGCTGCAGTAGAAGGAGCAGCAACGGGCGTCGCCGGTGCTGCGGGCATCTTACCTGATATCGTTGCTTTACTGGCTATCAACTTACGTGCTGCGGGTGAGTACGCAACATTTTGTGGATTTGACATCACCGACCCCGCCGAACGGCTTTATGCCCTCCACATCCTGGACGCAGCCTCCAAGCCAAAGGATCAAGTACCCTATTCTATGCCCAAGCATCTCCCGCATGCGTCTAAGATCCTGGCCAGAAAGAAAACCCTGACTACCGTTGAGCAGTTTGCCGTAAGCGGCACAGCAAAACGCATTGCCCGATCCCTCGCCCTCCGCCTGACTCGCGACAAGATGGCCCAATTCCTCCCTGTTGCTGGTGCTGTTGTAGCTGGAGGATTTAACGGGCTTTACACCAACACGGTATGTAACGCTGCCTATCACCTCTACCGCGAACG
>JAHQVL010000193.1 GCA_019634345.1 Rhodothermaceae bacterium | reverse complement strand
TCTGATCAAGAGGCCATCAATCGTGCACAGGATTATCTCGACCTTGCGATCGAGCGTGCGAGTGACGGAGAACTGATGGTTTATCCCTCTGAGTCGCCTCGATTGGTTTGGCGCTTTCTCGCATGGACGACGTATCCCTCTCTGGAACTTGAGTTTTTGATCGACGCACGAGACGGTGCCTTTGTGGCTGTCACCCCTACGAACACCCACGTTCATGACGTGGAGATCGGTGCGGATGCTGTATATGGACATTCTGAAATAAGCCGCGTTAGTACACCTTCGATTCAGCCGGTGGAAAATCAACGGCGCGCTTCGGGTACGGGCCTCGTGTTTGATCCCGATCCGTTGACCTCTTCTGGCAGTGCCTACGGTGCCCCGTTTGTCGACAGCGATGATTCAGACATCTTCGAAGTCAACCAGGAGCGCAAACTGATTGACTTGCTTGATATCACCCAAGGGGACGATGGGCTCTATCGCCTTGAAGGGCCTCATGTGCAAGTGGTTGGCGAGTCTTCGGGAGGTACCGTTATTTATACACCACCGAGCGAGAGTTCTTCTGATGGGTTTAGGTATACGAGGAGCAACCCATTGTTTGAATCGGTGAATGTCTATTACCATATCGACAAAAGCCAACGCTATTTACAGTCTTTGAATGTTGGAAGAGACATTCAAAATGAATCGATTCGTGTGAATCCCCATGGGTTATCGCAGCAAGACAACTCGAGTTACTTTTCTGGACAAAATTACATTGCCTTCGGCCTTGGTGGTGTGGACGACGCCGAGGATGCTCTTGTAATCTGGCATGAGTATGGCCATGCCCTTTTGCAAAGCGGAGCGCCCGGTTTGCTTTTTGATAAAGAGGGGCAGGCGTTACATGAAGGATGGGCAGACTATTGGGCCGGCTCCTATGCGCGTAGCCAGGTTGATGAGAATGAAGTTTCCAGGATTGACTGGCCGGCATTGTTTAAATGGGACAGTGGTGATGGAGCCATATGGGCCGGCCGGGAATTGAGCTTTGCCGGGAAATACCCGGATGATGTTTTTTGTGATGATGGGAGCTTTTTGTGTGACATCTACTCAGACGGATTGTTTTGGGCGACTACCTTGATGGAGGTCTATGATCGATTAGGCCGCACCAAGACGGACCGCCTGGCATTGGCTTCCCATGTTTACTTATCCATTCCCGTATCATTTCAGGATGCTGCTGAAGCTGTGATTCAGGCTGATGTTGATCTGTACAATGGGGAAAATGTGGAATTCCTCATTGAACTGTTTAATTCGAAGGGATTGGTATCAGCGAGTAATTTCGGGCCTATTGTTGTGCACGAGCCGTTGGTTACTACGGAGCAACTGGGCGGCACACTGCCCCTTGTCGTTGAAGCGACTGGGATTTCCTCGCCTGTCGATCAAGTATTTGCTGTATACACCCATCCAGGTGGGGTTTCAGATACGCTGATGCTCGAACTGGGTGCGGACAATACGTACTCAACACTTTTGCCGTTGCCAGAGACACCAGGAGAGGTTACCTATTTCATTGGGGTTTCCGACCAGTTGGGCTTGTTTGTTCGGAATCCGTCCGGGTTTTCTTCGTCGTTGCACCGGTTTGAAGTTGGCCCAGATGAAGAGCCTCCTGTGATCATTCACAGTCAGTTAGAATCCATCGCCCTGATCGAGTGGCCGGCCGAACTACGTGCTGACGTTACCGATAACCTGGGGCTCGAAAGCATATATGTTGACTATTATATAGACAACCTATTTGGGGAACGGATTGCGGAAGGGATCTTCCAGTTAGAAGCTGATGCGGGCACAACCTACTCGGGTTCGTTCCCCACATCTATGGATGCCCTGGTGCCAGGAAGCACTGTGTTTTACCGCATCGTTGCTTCGGATAATTCGCAGGCAGATAATAGTTCATTCGCGCCAGAGACGGGTTACTTGAGTTTCAATATCATCATTGAAAACGGCTTGTTCCGAACGTATGATTTTGAGCGAGAGCTGCCCAATTTCGCTGCGACCGGTTTATGGGAACGTAACAGGCCGGCATATGGGCTTCGTGCTGCCTTCTCTGGTACGTCATTGTGGGCAACGGCTGCTTCAGCTGCATATCCAGATATTGCTCAAGAGTCTGTTCTAGAGCTGCCTCCTATGAACCTGAATGGTGTCGACGAGGCCTTTCTTGTATTTTGGCATTGGTATGATACCGAACATGATGGAAACGCCGAACCAGGGGGAAGCGCAAATACCATATTGTGGGATGGCGGCAATGTAAAATTGTCTTTAGATGATGGTGTGTCATGGACGGTAGTAACACCCGAGGGCGGATATAACGGACAGATTGCCTCAGCGCGCGATAATCCTTTGGAAGGAGAACAGGCGTTTGGTGGATTCAGTTACGGATGGAGGAAAGAAGTCGTACCGATTCCTACCGGCGGAATGGTGAACATCCGATTTGATTTCGGGACAGACTCTGGATCTGGCAACGAGGCCTCTCGTTACGCGGGCTGGTTTATAGATGATGTGAGAGTTTTGACCGAGCTACAGGCAGATGATGTGCCTCCGACAGTCAGTGGAACGTCCTTACCCGAAGAGGTTGTATCCCTGATGCCAGGAGAGGTACTCCCGCGCCCTGTAATTGATGTAGTCGATAATGAGGGCGTGGAGTCCGTTTTTGTCGAATACACACTCGCTAATGGTGGGAATGAAATCGACCAATCCAGGTTCAGGCTAGCGATGGACTCGACGCGCAGGGACCTCTTCGCAGGCGTCTTTCCGATTCCGGAGTCGTCTACGCAAATAGGCGATGTGATTTCTTATCGGTTTGCGATTCGTGATTTCGAGGGCAATACAACAGTATTTCCAGAAGATCCATCCGAGTCGTATGTTGTTGAATTCAGGCTTATTGGTCAGCAAGACATTCTTCTCAGTGCTGTGCCTTCTGGGTTATGGACTGTCGAGTCCGACATATTGGTTTTGCAGCGTCGTGAAGATCACGATCCGTTGTCGAGCATTGTGTTTGGTCCGATAGACTTACCTTCGAACGTCGATCAGGTAGAATTGGCTCTTCTCTCTACCTATGAGATCATTGGTACACACGGTGGGAATATCAAAATTGCTATTGGTGAGGCCAATGAATGGCAATTGATTGAGCCCGAAGAAGGATACAACGGTTTTTTGAGAGACGACGCAACTGTGCCTGAGCCCATGCGTGGGCAGTCCGTTTTTCGGGGGATCAGAAGCAATCCTTTACAATCCACCTTTAGGCTTGAGGAATTTGCTGGAAGTCAACTTTGGGTGCGGGCAGATTTTGCTGCGTTGAGTGAATTGTCCTCAACGGAAAACTGGCGAATAGAAGAACTACAAGTACGGTATTCCACGCTGAGTCCTGAGGACGGAGGGTTTACCGTTCCAAGAGAATTTACGTTATACGCTAATTTCCCTGATCCTTTTTCAAGCACCACAGCAGTGAGTTATACGCTTGAAGATGCGACTCCCGTTAAATTGGAAGTGTATGATGTGCTGGGCCGCCGTGTAGAGACATTGGTTCAAGGAGAGCAGGGAGCGGGGACTTATTCGCTGACGTTTGATGCATCGCAGCTTTCTTCTGGTCTTTATTTCCTTCGCCTGGAAACGAACCAGGGCCAGAAAGTAGAGAAGATGGTCGTTTCAAAATAACGCGTAGCGGAGCATTTACTGAAAAGCGGGGTATTAAGACGCTACGTGATAAACTAGCGAACGCATACCACTTGTGTTGAAGGAGCGGAATAAACCATCGTTTTCACTTATATCCCTTTTTCAAAGAATCTTTGGTAGATCATCAACTGCCAAAGGAGGAGGTTTTTATAGCCTATCCAAAACCTCCATCGAACGGCTTGTTGGTTTCAAGATCGAGAATAAAGAGTTGTATGAACGGGCTATGATGCACCGTTCGTTGTTGAGAGGGGAGGCCCCGCAGGATTTGAAATCCAACGAGCGGCTGGAATTTTTGGGTGACGCCGTTCTGGGGTTTATTACAGCCGAACATCTATTTGCTTTCTTCCCTGATAAAGACGAGGGTTTCCTGACACGTTTGCGGGCTAAGCTCGTAAATGGCAAGGCGTTGGCTGAATGTGCTCAGCGGATCAATCTGGGTGAACTGATCTTGATGAGTAAAAATATGGCTCAAGAGCAAGGGCGCCGAAACGCAACGATTTTAGCAGATGCTTTTGAGGCGTTAATTGGCGCGATCTACCTGGATCAAGGATTAGAGAAGGCGAGGTTATTTATCCACAACACGATGCTTGAACAGGTCGATTTAACTAAATTGGCTCACCAGCATGATAATTACAAAAGCCTTTTACTCGAATATGCCCAGGCCCGCGGTTGGTCCCAGCCCCAATACAGGGTAGTAACAGAACAGGGACCAAGCCACGCAAAGTTGTTTACTGTTGAAGCCATTTTAAAAGGCGAACCCTATGGAACTGGCAAGGGGGGTAGTAAAAAGCTGGCGGAGCAACGCGCCGCCAAAGAAGCCCTGCTTCGTCTTAGAGGCAATCAAAGGGTAGTTTGATTGGTTTCGAGTTTTGTGTTTCGGAAACTTACCTGACACTCCGGTCTAAGAGAGGCCAATTATTTGTGCTACCCACTTCATCCCAGAATAGGGGCGAGTTCATTATATAGCTCAACTCATATGTCCATACCGTTATCATACACCGATTCTTTTTCCAATAGGCACAATGGTCCATCCCAAGAGGATGTTGATGAAATGCTTAAGGTTTTAGGGAAAAAATCCCTCGATGAGCTGATCAAGGAAAGCGTGCCTGAGTCCATATTGCATCAGAAACCGCTTGCTCTGAATGAACCGCTTTCGGAGTATGAGTTTTTGCAGCGTGTGAAGGAGATTTCAGAGGAAAATGAGATTTATCGCTCGTTTATAGGGATGGGGTATTACGATACAATCACGCCACCAGTTATCCAGCGTAATATTCTGGAAAACCCCTCCTGGTATACCCAATACACGCCCTACCAGGCTGAAATTTCTCAAGGCCGCCTCGAAGCGCTTTTGAACTTTCAGACGATGGTGATAGATCTGACAGGGCTTGACATTGCAAACGCCTCATTACTTGATGAAGGAACTGCTGCAGCTGAAGCCATGATGATGTTCAGCCGGCTGAGTAAAAAAGGGGATAAGAACCTCTTTTTTATAGACGAAAAGTGTCACCCACAGACGATTGATGTTGTAGTTACGAGAGCAGAGCCGCTAGGGATTGAAGTCGTTGTTGGCGATTACAAAACATACGATCCACCTGAGGGGCTCTTCGGCGTATTGCTGCAGTATCCTGCAACGGATGGGTGTATAGAAGATTATTCGGCTTTCTGCGATAAGGTCCATGAACAGAAAGGGTATGTGGCTGTTGCGACAGACTTACTCGCTTTGACGGTGTTAACACCTCCAGCGAGTTTTGGTGCGGATGCGGCAGTTGGTAATACGCAGCGATTCGGTGTTCCTCTGGGATACGGAGGCCCCCATGCTGCATTCTTTGCAACTCGTGAAGCCTACAAACGGCATGTGCCTGGGAGGATAATCGGTGTATCTGTGGATGCAAATGGACACCAGGCTTTACGCATGGCACTGCAAACGCGTGAGCAGCACATCCGCCGAGACAAAGCGACCTCAAACATCTGTACAGCCCAAGTGCTCCTTGCCGTCATGGCAAGCATGTACGCTGTATACCACGGGCCCAAAGGCCTCCGAGCTATCGCTGAGCGGGTTCACAATATGACTCGTGTATTAGCTGCTGGCTTGGAACGATTGGGCCATACTGTTCGGCATAATGCCTACTTCGATACATTGAGAGTTGACGTACGCGATTCGAAGGTAGACGAAGTCCGTAGTGCTGCAGATCACAATCTGATCAACCTCCGATTCTTCGAGGATGATTCGGTTGGCATTTCAATAGACCAGACGGTAAGTGTAGAAGACCTGGATACGTTGTTTGCTGTATTTGATTTAAATGCGGACTCGGAGTTTTCAGCTGCTGAGCTAGCCGAAGAGATTGATGCAGGGGCGTCTGCCGTCATGAATCGGACGGATTCTTACCTGGAGCATCCTGTATTCAACTCCTACCATTCGGAAACTGAGTTGATGCGGTATATTCATCAGCTTTCTCAAAAGGATTTATCGCTGACAACGAGCATGATTCCTTTGGGGTCTTGCACGATGAAGTTAAATGCTGCAAGTGAGTTGATGCCTGTTTCCTGGCCGGCGTTTAACAATATCCATCCTTTTGCTCCGGAATCTCAGGCGCAAGGGTATAAGGTAGTTATCGAAGAGCTTAAAGAATGGCTGGCCGAGATCACTGGATTTGCAGACGTTTCTCTTCAACCTAATTCTGGGGCTTCAGGCGAATATACAGGGCTGCTTACGATTAGAGCTTATCACAAAAGCCGGGGGCAGGAGCATCGAAATATTTGCGTAGTACCACAGTCGGCACATGGTACAAACCCTGCAAGTGCGGTAATGGCGGGGATGAAGGTTGTGATTGTGGGCAGCGACGATCACGGAAATATTGACCTGGATGATTTAAAAACAAAGGTCGAATTGCACCAGGATAACCTGGCAGCCTTGATGGTTACTTACCCATCGACGCACGGTGTATTTGAAGAGGGCATCAGGGATATATGTCAATTGGTGCATGAGCATGGAGGCCTGGTATATTTGGATGGCGCTAACATGAATGCCCAGGTTGGATTGTGCCGGCCTGGCGACTATGGTGCTGATGTGTGTCACCTCAACTTGCACAAGACGTTCAGTATTCCTCACGGTGGCGGTGGGCCTGGTGTTGGGCCAATTTGCGTCACCAAAGAATTGGCGCCTTTTTTACCCGGGCATATCATGAATAATGGGGTAGGTGGGGATCAAGCCATTGGGGCTGTAGCTGCAGCACCTTATGGTAGTGCAAGCATCCTACTGATTTCTTGGGCCTACATTTCTATGATGGGTGCGTCAGGGTTGTTGGATGCTTCCAGGCTCGCTATACTCAACGCGAATTATGTCGCGAAGCGATTGGAAGGGTATTATCCCATTCTCTTTAAAGGGGAGAAGGGTATGGTTGCGCATGAGTTCATCATGGATCTGCGCCCGTACAAACAAAATGCAGGGATCAACGAACAGGATGTTGCGAAGCGGCTGATGGATTATGGCTATCATGCGCCTACCATGTCTTGGCCCGTAGTAGGAACGATGATGGTTGAACCGACGGAGAGTGAGTCTAAGGCTGAGCTGGATCGTTTTTGTGAGGCCATGATTTCAATTCGGAGCGAGATCGAAGAGATCGAACTAGGTATGGCTGATAAAGAGTTGAACGTCCTGAGGCAAGCACCGCACACGGCTGGGATGATCGCATCCGATACCTGGGAGTTTCCCTATTCGAGAGAGAAGGCCGTATTCCCGGCATCATGGAGTCGAAGCTCAAAGTTTTGGCCTTCTGTACGCCGGCTGAATGACGCGTATGGCGACAGAAACCTGGTGTGCTCCTGTCCGCCGATTCACTCGTATGCGGAGATTGAGAGCACCCGATAAATCTGGTCTATTTGAGTTTCAGTTCCTCATTGTGATTTTATGGTCAAGTTTAGAGTGTGGCTCGTAAAATTGCATAAACGTGACGAATACTCGAGTTACATAGGAAACCTAAACAGGTATTCCGAGTGTGTAGCGATCTTCAGATCAGCGTAGCGTTATTACACAAAGAATGTATGCACTTAAAGCCTCTTGCTAGGGCTGCTCGTCCCCTTGGTGCACACTAACGCCTCGTTCTTCATAATTCCCCTCTAGAGTAGAGTGACGGTGAAGCCGGATTCTCTGCTTACTTGTCTTTTAAGTTATGCTATATACGCAGCGATTCAATCGCTGTCGCATGGGTTATTGGTGCTGTGGAGCCCGTATTCAATTCTCAATCCGTGTGGCAGCCTTGCTCATATTTACTTTTGCACTGTCTGCATTTCCAATGGTAGCGGACGGGAGCACTGTGTTCTCAAATCAAAGTGGTTACAGGCCGTTCCTGGAAGGCGGATACGGAAAGAGTCTTGTTGGAATGGATCGGTTGAACACGTTTTATGTGTATGCGCTACCAGGCGAGAACATTCTGCTTGGTTCAAGTGCAATGGGTGTTGCTGAAGGGGACATTCTCTTTAGTAGACCCGATGGGACGTCAGGAAGCTGTTTATCTGAATATCCAGGTTTGCCGGGTTTAGGTCGGATTCATTCGCTTGAAGAAGAGCAACGAGGTCCTTCTGTTTCGGGAGGATATACACCATGTGAACTGGAGGTTGATGCACAAAACAGTGGATTGTGGAAGATCGTTTTTGTAGGACCTTCTCCAAATTCTTGGAAATCTTCTGCGGCCATTTCTATAACGCAGCCCTGGATTCAGGCAGAAGACGTTTTTACTATTGCGGCCTGGGATATAACCGTCCAGGGGCAAGGGGGGGCAGAAAAGGACGGGCGATATTTTGCCGAGCATCTTCCTCTGTCCATGGGCGATCCGAAAGCCCCCCTGTTTCTTGATCTGTATGTGGTAACAGGCGATGGGTACATTTATGAGGTCGGTTATGAG
>JAHQVL010000192.1 GCA_019634345.1 Rhodothermaceae bacterium | reverse complement strand
GACTCATAATTCAACCACAGAGCCAAACAGCGAGGGTCGGCCAGCATTGCTGGCCGGGGTGGTCACACCACCTCCCTCTCCGCCTCGGACTCATAATTCAACCACAGAGCCAAACAGCGAGGGTCGGCCAGCATTGCTGGCCGGGGTGGTCACACCGCCTCCCGCTCTGCCTCAGGTTCGTAATTCAACCGCGGAGCCAGCCAGCGTTCGACCTCACCAACCGACATCCCCTTTCGCTCTGCGTAGTCCAGTACCTGGTCCTTGCCGATCTGCCCAACGTTGAAGTACTTCGCCTCTGGATGGCTCAGGTAGAAGCCACTCACGGAGGCAGCCGGGTACATGGCGAGGCTTTCGGTCAGGCGAATGCCGGCGTTATCTTCGACATCCAGCAAGGTCCAAAGGGTTTGCTTTTCTGTGTGGTCCGGGCAGGCCGGGTAGCCTGGGGCCGGACGGATGCCCTGGAAGGGCTCTTTGACTAGATCAGTTGGCGTATAGGCTTCATCGGCGGCATAGCCCCAGAGGTCTCGGCGGACGCGCTCGTGGAGCCATTCGGCGAGGGCTTCGGCCAGGCGATCCGCGAGGGCTTTGGCCATAATCGAGGAATAGTCGTCGTGGTCGGCTTCGTAGCCTTCAACCAGTTTTTCGATGCCGATGCCGGCTGTCACAGCAAAAAGACCGATGTAATCATTTAAACCGGACTCTTTCGAGGCCACGTAATCAGCCAACGCACGATTTGCCATACCCGTGGACTTCTTTGACTGCTGACGCAGTGTACACAATACAGCCTGTACCTCCTGACGCGAAGCATCGCTATAGACTTCGATATCGTCCCCTACGCGATTTGCGGAGAAGAGGCCGGCGGCAGCATTTGCAGTCAGCAGGCGCTCGCTGACGATCCGGTCCAGCATTTCTTGTGCATCGTCGAAGACTTTCCTTGCCTCCTCTCCCACTACCTTGTCTTCTAGAATACGCGGATACTTGCCATGCAATTCCCAGACACTGAAAAACGGCGACCAGTCGATATACTCACGTATCTCTTCTAACGGGACGTTATTGAAGTAATGCAAGCCCGGCTTTGCAGGTTTATATACTGCAGAGGCTCCAAGTGTGTCTTTAAAGGCATTGGCACGAGCCTCTTCGATCGTCAGGTAGTCTGTACGAGCCGTTCGATTGGCGTAACGGGTGCGAATCTCCTCGCTTTCCGTGCGAACATCGGCGATGTAATTGTCTGCCGCGTCCGAAAGCAATTGGCTCATGACACCCACCGACCGCGAAGCATCCAGTACGTGGATGACCGGGTGTTCGTATTGCGGCTCGATCTTGACGGCAGTGTGTAGTTTCGATGTGGTTGCGCCGCCAATCAACAGGGGCTGTTTAAGGCCCAGGCGCTGCATTTCTCGGGCGACGTGCACCATTTCGTCGAGCGATGGGGTGATGAGCCCGCTGAGGCCTATCACGTCGACGCCCTCCTCTTGTGCCGCCTCCAGGATGCGGTCTGCCGGCACCATTACGCCGAGATCGATCACGTCATAATTATTACACGCCAACACAACACCGACGATATTTTTCCCGATATCGTGCACATCGCCTTTTACGGTTGCCAGTAGAATCTTGGGTTTTTCTTCTGCTTCTCCATCCCCTTGCTCTTCCTCGATATACGGAATCAGGTAGGCCACTGCTTTTTTCATCACCCGAGCGCTCTTAACTACCTGCGGTAAAAACATCTTGCCGGCGCCAAACAGGTCGCCGACTTTGTTCATCCCGTCCATCAGCGGCCCTTCGATCACATCCAACGGCCGGCTGGCAGCCAGACGGGCTTCCTCTACGTCTTCTTCGATAAAATCAGTAATCCCTCGAATCAACGCATGCGCCAGACGCTCGTTGACCGATGCATCTCGCCAGGCCAGCTTTTCAGAAGCTGACTCGTCCTCCGTCTTCTGCACGACCTTCTCGGCAAGATCCACGAGTCGTTCCGTGGCGGCTTCTGTTCTATTCAAGAGAACGTCTTCAATGGCCTCGCGAAGTTCTTCGGGGATCTGTTCGTAAATCTCTAACTGGCCCGCATTCACAATGCCCATATCCATGCCGGCCTGGATCGCATGATACAAGAACGCCGAATGCATGGCTTCGCGGATCCGGTTATTGCCCCGGAAAGAGAACGAGATGTTGCTCACGCCGCCAGACACGCTCGCGCCAGGCAAGTTTTCCTTGATCCAGCGCGTGCCTTCGATGAAATCGAGTGCATACGCATTGTGCTCGGCGATACCGGTAGCAACGGCGAAAATGTTGGGATCGAAGATGATGTCTTCAGGATCGAATCCTACGTCCTTGGTAAGAATGTCGTAGGCGCGCTGGCAGATCTCTTTTCGGCGCTCTAATGTATCCGCCTGGCCGTCTTCGTCGAAGGCCATAACGATTACAGCAGCGCCGTATTGCCGCACTTTGCGGGCCTGCTCTTTAAAGGCCTCTTCCCCTTCCTTCAGGGAGATTGAATTGACCACACACTTGCCCTGGGCGCACTGGAGACCCGCTTCGATGACCGACCATTTTGAGGAGTCGATGACGATAGGCACTCGGGCGATGTCTGGCTCAGAGGCGATCAGGTTCAGCATGTGGGCCATCGCCTTTTCGGAATCCAGCAAGCCCTCGTCCATATTGACGTCGATCATCTGCGCACCGTTTTCTACCTGCTGACGGGCTACAGAAAGGGCCTCTTCGTACTTCTCCTCTTTGATCAAACGAGCAAAACGCCGGGAGCCGGTCACGTTGGTCCGCTCCCCGATGTTGACAAAGTTTGCATCCGGACGCACAATGAGGGGCTCAAGGCCACTTAAACTCAGATAGGGTATTTTCTCCGGAATGATACGCGGTGTATAACTAGAAGCCAGTTCCGCAATTGCTTTGATGTGATCCGGGGTGGTCCCACAACAGCCGCCGACAATATTAAGGAAGCCTTCGTCAAGAAAATCTTTAAAATAACTGGCTGTAATAGCCGGCGTTTCGTCGTACCCTCCCATTTCATTTGGTAGCCCTGCATTGGGATACAAACTGGTCGGCACCGTCGCTACTTTGGAAAGTGACTCGATGAACGGCCGCATCTGGGCAGCTCCTAGCGCGCAGTTCAAGCCTACCGTGAGCATATGGGGCATATGCGACACTGAGATCCAAAAAGCTTCCGGCGTCTGGCCCGACAAGGTGCGGCCGCTTTGATCCACGATCGTCCCTGAGATCATCACGGGTAACGACGTTCCATGCTGGACAAAATACTCCTGGATCGCGTAAAGCGCTGCTTTGCAATTGAGCGTATCAAAGATGGTTTCGACGAGGAGAATGTCTACCCCTCCATCAACCAACCCTACGACCTGCTCGTAATAGGCATCCGCCACCTCTTTAAACGTGACATCTCGATGCCCCGGCCGGTTCACATCTGCCGACATCGAAAGGGCCTTATTGGTTGGGCCAAGCGCACCGGCGACGTACCGCGGTTTATCAGGGTTCTCTTTGGTACACGCGTCTGCCACATCCCGGGCTATTTTGGCTGCTGCCACATTCATCTCGTAGATGATGGACTCCATGCCATAGTCGGCCTGAGAAATCGCATTGGCGTTGAAGGTATTTGTTTCAACGATATCCGCTCCTGCATCGAAGAACTGGCGATGGATCTCCTTGATAAGCGCCGGCTGCGTCAACACCAACGCATCGTTGTTGCCCTTCAGGATGTTAGGATGCTCCTTGAAGCGAGGACCTCGAAAGTCGTCCTCATCAAGGGTGTGTTTCTGAATCATCGTCCCCATAGCACCATCGATAACGAGGATGCGCCGGGCAAGAAGTGCCTGTAGCGTTTCGAATGTAGAAGACATAGTATCTATAGAAGAGATGCCGGCTCAGGTGCCTAAGAACTCCAGTACACTATTTGCGAAGGGCTGTGGAGCTTCTGCATGCACCCAATGGCCTGCATTAGGGATCGTAATAAATTCGGTATCCGGAAAGAGGGTTAAAATCGCGGGCTCGTCTTCCTTCCGAATGTAGGAGGAGCGCCCGCCTCTAATAAAAAGGGTTGGCTTATTAAATGTTCTATCGGTAACAACCGCCTTATTAATAAGCGGGTAATTTTCATAAATCGTTTCGAGGTTCATCTTCCACGAATACGACCCTGCACCATCAGAAGCGAGATTTTTGAGTAAGAACTGCCGAACCGGAGCTTCAGCGACGTGCGTAGCGAGCGCAGCATCGATTTCACCCCTGGATTGAAAGGACGGTAAGTCCAGTGCCCGAAGGCCCTCGAAGATCGGCAAATGATGCGGTGGATAGGCACGCGGTGCGATATCGGCTACGATGAGCTTATCGACTCGCTCTGGATACATCAGCCCAAACCACATCGCCACCTTCCCTCCCATCGAGTGCCCCAAAATGTGCGCCCGCTCAAATCCCATCGTATCCATCAACTCACGCACGTCCTCCACCATACTGGGAAAGTCAAACGTATCGCTATGCGGCGATTTGCCATGATTCCGCAGATCAACAGCCAGGACTCTGTAGTGCTTCGAAAAGACGTTCCGACTCAACGAATGCCAATTCCCCCCTGCCCCCAGCAAACCGTGGAGGATCAACAAAGGTTGTGTGTGTTCGGGGGCGTAGTCTTTGTAGAATAAGTTCAAGGTTCAACGTTCAAGGTTCAAAGTTTATAGGGGGTGTGCCATTCTTTTGGGAGGGTCTATATAACGTGAATGGCTTTAACTTTTTGACAACGCAATTATGATAGATGGCTGCATTTAAAAGATTTGAAGAAATTAATGCCTGGAAAAAGGGAAGATCAATAACAAACAACATTTTCCAAGTTATTCAAAATTCGGAATTGAGAAAAAACTTCGCGTTAAAAGATCAATTAATTAGATGCTCAATTTCTATTACTGCGAATATTGCTGAAGGATTTGAAAGGAATTCGAATAAGGAGTTCTGCTATTTCCTAGCGATTGCAAAAGGATCCACCGGTGAGTTGAGGTCTTTCTTATACGTATTACTCGACAACCAATTTATAGGAGAATCTGACTTTAAGCAATTGTACCAAGAATCCTTAGAAATCTCTGCTATGCTCTCAAAATTAATCCACTACCTATCCAACTCCCCCTTCAAAGGCCCCCGCCACAAAAAACCTTGAACCTTGAACTTTGAACGTTGAACTTTTAACGTGTCACCGCATAGCGGTTGACGACGCTGCGCGGGGTTTGTCGTCTAGGGCCAGGGTTTGTGGAGGGAGGGTTTGGTTTAGGCCGCTGCCGAAGGCGAATTGGCCGACGGTGATTGGGAGTTTACCTGCGGGTTCATGGGCGCCAGATAGGATATTGGCGGTTGAACGGACGCTTGCCATGGATTGCTCGTAGGCAACCAGCAATGCTTCTGCTTCAGGATAGGGAGTGATCGCGTAAGGATTGCCGAGGGTTATTAATACGATCGGCTTGTCCATGGCGACTAATTGATCTACAACCTCTTCTTGATCGGGATAGAGGCCTGCTTCTCCTCTACCAGCACGGAGGCGCAAGTACATGGCCACTACGATGGCGTCGGCGTCTTCAACCATATCCATCACGTCGCTGATTTCTCGGTCTCCGGGTTCCATCCCCAGCCTAGCTTCCTCGACCTGAACGGAATCTGAAACCATTTCAGTGAACAGATCCATGGCAGCGTCGATACTTGGCGAACTACGGATATTGGCCAACTGAACCAATGCGATGTTTTGATTGGGTTCGAGGGGCAGCATCTCGTCGTTCTGTAGCAGCGTAACCGCTTTATCAGCGGCTTTCTGAGCAAGGCGCTCACCGCGTGGCGAAGAAAGCAAATAGTCGAGGACGGGCTTATCAACTGATCGGGCGCGATGAAGGCCGGATGATGCTTTGGCCATCAAGATTCGTCGCACCGAGCGCTCTAACATCTCTTCAGAGACTTTCCCTTCTTCAACGGCGTCCTTCACGACTTCGATTGATCGCTCCAGGTCTCTAGGCGTAAGTACAATGTCTGCACCGGCCAATAAAGGATTTACGACGCGCTCTTCCAGAGAGTAGTCATTCTGCAACGCGCCCATTTTCACATCGTCCGTGATGATGAGTCCGTCGAAACGCAGCGAATCACGCAGCAGGTCATTGAGCACGTTTTTGCTGAAGGTAGCAGGCAGCGGTTCTTCGTCAAAGGCCGGCGTCCACAAGTGAGCAGTCATGACCGCGGTTGGATTCATGGGCTCGTTGAACACGACGCGGTACGGATACAATTCGATTTCATTGAGCGAATTGCGGTCTCCGTAGATCTTACCCATTCTAGAATGAGAGTCTACTTCCGAGTTGCCGTGCCCGGGGAAATGCTTAAGTGTAGTCAGCATTCCCAATTCCTGGGCTTCGTTGACGAACATCTTCGCCATAACACCAACCAACTCAGGATCCTCGCCATAGGAGCGGATATTAATCGTCGGGTTGTCAGGATTGTTGTTGACATCCACAACAGGGGCAAAAACCATGTTGACCCCTACCGCCCGGCCTTCGATGGCCGTCAAGCGACCCGCAGCCGCTGCAAATAAGGGATCTCGGGTAGCGCCCAATCCCATGTTGGAGGGCCATTCCGTGAGGTTGTTGCTGAATCGGCCTACCCCACGTTCATAGTCAGCTGCAAAAAACAAGGGAACCGTTGATTCGTCCTGAAGCAGTGTCGTCATCTCATGGACGTCTTGAGGATCCATCGCACGGGAGACGAGAAAACCGCCTACCTTGTTGTCCTCGACTGCTTCCAAAGCTGCTTCGCGTGCACGATCAGAGGTACTCGATGAGAGATTGGTAATGAAAAGCTGTCCGATCTTTTCTTCGAGGGTCAACGTGGCCATGAAAGAGTCTGCCCAGGCCTCTGCTCCATCCGAAGCCGGATGAATTTGGGCCAATAACTCCTGGTCATAGTCGATAAAAAGGCTATCTAGTGCTTGATTGAATAGCACTGCGGGATCGATTGGTTGCTCACGAACAGGACGTTCTTCTCCTGTGAACCAGTAATATGGTCCTTCGAGGCCCGCTCGTAAGAAAAGAAACGCTACGAGCACAACCAAACTGCCTATCTGAAACTTATCCCATATAGAGATGCTGTGAACCCGTTCGATAAGTACCTGGTGGTTTAGAAATTGGGGTTAACGGGGGACACTGTTGTACTAAAAGTCACTACCAGAACATCTTGGTGTTCCTATTCAACTTAGAAAAAAATCACAAAGACGCCAGAGGCTAGCCGAATAAATTTGGCTATTCTTATATTCGACCATAAATAGGAAGACTTTAGTAAATATCTGTGCATTGTGAAAAACAAATTGTTACACGAATGGCATTGGCTTAAAGATACTCTCAAAAGAACAGACCGACAGGCGGCTTTTGTACTTACGATGGCGGGTTTTTTGGTTGTTTTACAGTTCGCTTTCGGTAGCAGACGCTTCTTTAGAACGGAGATCGGAAGCCTTCTTTCAGACACCACGCATCTTGAGTTAATGAGTTGGGGGTGGTGGTTTTCCATCCAGGGAGTAACTGGATTCGTAATTCCGGTCCTGCTTCTTCTCCTAATTTTCAAAAAGAAGCCGTCTGAAATCGGGCTGGGTTTGGGGGATTGGAAGCTGGCGTCTATATTGGCCGGCCTGTATCTCCCGTTGGTCGTCATCGGCACCTGGATCTTATCGGATGGAGAAAGCTTCCAGCGCCAGTATCCCCACTATCACCAGGCAGCCTTTAATTGGAGCTTCTTTTTTATCTACGAACTGCTTTTCCTGTTCTACTGGATTGGATGGGAGTACCTGTGGAGAGGGTTCATGATCTTTGGGACCAAACATGTTTTTGGATTCCAGGCGGTATTTATCCAGGCGGTCCCCTTTGCTGCACTGCATGTTGACAAACCTTTGCCCGAGGCCCTCTTATCGGTAGTCGGTGGCATTGCGCTGGGGGCTCTCGTTTGGCGTTGCCGTTCATTCTGGATTGCGGTACCTATTCATGCTGCCCAAATGATGATCCTTGATTTCTGGTGTTCGTTGCGGCTACGGACAGAGATTGAAGGCATTGGGATCGACTCGTTGATTGAGATTTTCCGGCAGTGGCTTGGATGAGTTCAAGGTTCAAAGTTTAAAGTTCAAGGTTACAAGCCTGATGCTTGAGTTTAATTTTAGGGTAAGGGGATGCGCCTGCGGCTTTGATTTGGTTATCCAAAGATTATCTAACAATTCATGTAGCAGTGAGTAGAATTCAAGGGGTGCTAAAATTCAGGCCCCTTCATTCTTTTTGAGTACTTCTCTCTGGCATAACCCATCATGAAATGCACTCTCTTTATTTTCCTTTCTTGCCTTACCTTCTTATTGCCATTCCATACCGCCACAGGCCAGGGCCATTGGGGGGATGATCCGAATAGTGGGGTTACGTGGACGAACAGCAAAGTGGGTATTGGGACATCAACGCTGACGCATGATCTGGACATTCAGAACATAGGGGAAGCCACGATTGGGTTAAATCAAAGTATTATCATTGGTACAACGGTTTTAGGTGAAGGCCGCATTGATTTTTACCCAACACCAACAAGTAATTACAAGGCTTCCCTCACTGTTGTTGATCGCTTTGGTGATGACAGCCAGGATTTGTTTTTCCAGTTGCTTCCTAATTCGGCCATTAACTCCTCCCGTTGGTCCATGTTTGAGGGGTGGAGAGGCGCCGGTTTATACCTGGGTACGGGGGGCGGTGCGAATCCCATTGCATTTGCTATCGACCGGGAAGAAGTGATGCGCCTTGATGCATCGGGCAATCTTGGCATCGGTACACCTACACCTACGGCACGATTGCACGTTGTAGGAGATGCCGTTGTGGAGGGGACACTGCAAAGCGAAGATATTGACATCCTAAAAAGAAGACTCAAGGATCTTGAAGAGCAAATCAACAAACAAGATGCATTGATTGACCGGCTTATACGGCGGTTGGTGCAAGGATTGGATGGCCGGGCGCGTGAAGTTGTCCAGGAACTGGCTGATCAAGAAGCCATCATCGCCGACATCACTGCTGAATCCTTCTTGAATACGGATTCACCGAATGAAGAATTTTTAAGTGCCTATCCAAATCCCTTCAATCCGGCCACGACCTTCCTCTATTCACTCAAGAATGACACCCATGTAACGTTGAAGGTATACAACATGGCCGGGCAGGAAATTGTCACCCTTGTGGACGAATACCAGGCGTCAGGTTCTCAGCACATAGAATGGAACGGACTGGACAAAAGCGGACAGGCAGTACCAAGTGGTACCTATCTGTATAAAATCATCGTTGACGACAAGGTTCAGACAAACACGGTGATCTTGATCAAATAGATTAATAGGAATAGTAAAATCACATCCCTCATGAGTGAAAAGAAGGAAGAATTCATTACCTTTGGAGCCTGAACACCAAAGGACTCATGAGAAAGTTAATCTATACCCCTTCTATCAATAAAGCCCTTCGGGAAATGGCGAAGCCGTTCTCTGGGTTCATCCCCGAGAAATACAAATTCCCGGTTACAGGAGCAATTACGGTAAAGACTCCGACGGGAGAGGAATTTTTGCTACGATGCAATCCTACCAGTTATGTAGCCAAGCGCGTCTTCTGGGATGGGATGAGTGGGTTTGAGTCTAGCATGACGGAATTGTTTATTCGCCTGGTTCGGCAGTCCGCCATGTTTTTGGACGTAGGGGCCAACATCGGGTATTATTCCTTGCTCGCGGCTGCTGTTAATCCCGAGGTGCGTGTTGTAGGGTTTGAGCCAGTCCCCTCTCCATACACCTATTTCAAATCCAGCGTCTCGCTGAATGGATTTGACTCCATAACCGTTGAGCAACTGGCTGTTTCCAACGAGGAAGGCGATGTCGAATTTCACTTTTCTAAAAACCCAAAGTTTATCGATATCGAGAAGCATCACCTGACCAGTACAGGGTCGCTGAACAAGGCGCAGGCCAACCGTACGGACTTGCTGGAATTGGTTCAGGTGAAAAGCGTCACTTTGGACGGATACATTGCTAAGAACCAACTGCCTAAAATCGACCTTGTGAAGCTTGATACAGAGGCCACAGAACATCTTGTGCTGGCTGGTTCGTGGACCATGTTATCCAGGGATAAGCCCGTCATTTTCTGCGAGGTACTCCCAGGGAAGGTGGAGAAAGAGATTGAGAGGATGTTTAAAGAGCACGGGTATCTCCTGTACCGGTTAGACCCGGATCAAACGGTGCAGGTAGATCAGATTGCCCACTCAACGTCGAGCACCAATGATCACTTGATGATACACCCGGATCGGCTGGGCGAGGTTGAGGGGGTGTTGTGAAGTGGTTTCATGTGCACTCGTTCTGAGAAGTTATCTTTGGGCTAGAACGATGCTGATAATTACTGTAACCGCTTAATGGGTTCTCCGATTCGGGTATACGTAGGATTGGGCGCGCAATTGGCATTGGGAGGGCATATACGGTCGAGAACCAGTTGATCTCCAGACACAATATATCGCATCTCCCATCTGTCTCTGTTCCTCGGCGGTGCCATGTAGTTTCTGATGTATTTTAGAGAATCCAATGGCAGGGGCGATTCAAGATGCCTGGAGGGTGTTTCGAGACCTGCTCTAAATTGTATTCGATCTCCCGCAATGTGATAGGTGTCTATGCTGGCGAAAGTAATTCCCAGGTGTTCGCCAGTATCTGGATCCCGGAGAAAACCAATGCCCTCAGATGTGCCGTCTGCGAAAAACGTTAGTTCAAAGTCCTCATCATACAATGAGTTCGAATCTGTATTGAACAACCAAAGGCCCTCTACGGGTGAATGTTGCTCGCCAACTAGCTGGCAGCTGGTGAATACCATTAAAAACACGGCTGCCCATCGTATATTCGGCTTTATCTGCATGTTTTTGCGCTATACTTTATTTCTTACTGGCTCGCCTGATTGGAGGACGCGTTCTTGTGTATAACTCAGACTCCATTAAAACGTAACTACTGTATATAAAATCTGAGGCTCGTACCCATATTGATTGAGCCTGCGGCCGGCCTTTTTGCGGCCGTGCCAGAATACATACAGCTTGTTGCCTAATCGATTGAATGCGATGGATTTCTGGAGGGCCAGATGGCTGATATAGGAGTGTTTAGGAGTGATCAATCGCCTCTTACCAGTTTTTGAAGACCAAACAAAAAGATCTGCCCAAGGCTCCGATGTAGCTGACACAGTAAAGAATCTGAAAATACCCCTGACCAGCGATATCTGGTAATATTTACTTGATCTGTAGACGACTTCAACGGGTCCAGCATTGTATCTTGAAGGAAGAAAGTAACCTTTGCTTCGGCTTACTTGCCTACTTTTACCCACTCCCCTATCCGTAAACTTCCACTGCCTGGTCCCTCCTCCAAACATTGCAACGTGTTGTCCAAATAGGTGGATACCTGACTCATCGTGGGCGATACGCGCATTCAAGACATAGCTGTTCACATCGGCCTTGCTTTTTCGCCTGATCAGTTCGTTTTGTTCAGTCCACGAATCACCTCGGTTGTTACTTCTGCATCCAACATATCTTGATTTCAACCCTTTCCAGACAACAATAAGATCGTCTCTCCAAGCAGAAATAGACGGGACTTCCCAAGGTGGAGAATCAGCAGCAGCGGGGCCTAAATTACGTGGCATACTCCAGGTAGCCCCATAATCTTCACTTTTGACAAAGAACAGCTTTTTAGTGAGTTCGAGGTTGGATGCCGCCGCAGAGCGCTGCTGCACCAACGCGTACTCAAAAACCAGGTACATATACCGCCCTCCCTCCTGTGCATGAAAAGCATGCTTCTTAAAGTCCCGCTCTCCAGTGAAGGAGCCAATCTGGTTCCACGACTGCTTCGCGCTTTGACCACGCCAGACGTCTATCCCCTCACCCAGACACGCGGCATATAATGTATCCCCAGATACGTGTATGTAGGCTGCTTCGCCTTCTGCTATTTGCTCCGGCTCGGACCACGTGGCATCGCGTTCACTTTTCTTTTGATAGTATACGAGCCCCTCACTGGCCCACACTAAGTGCATCGTGCCGGTATCATCAATAGCAATATCTAGATGGGCTTTCTCCGATTCACTGTGATCAACAGCATGAATCTCATTCGTCACCCACGGACGGATCTTAATGGGCAGAAAGACGAAGTAAACAACACAGGCGGCAATAACTGCCAGAACGAAAAGGACGGCGTATCCAATGAATGCAATCATAGATAAAGTGATTGATTACCACTCATACAATAACGACAGCACGTGCCCCGGGCCTCCAAATCCATCGTCAAAAGGGAGGAATGCATAGTCGAAGAGGAAGCCATTGGATCCCAGTCCGCCGCCGATGGAGAGGCCGCGAAGATCGTCATTGGTGATAAAGCCGGCGCGTACCGTCACTAACTCGACAACCTCAGCGGCTGCACCAATGTGGAAGCGGGTTTGATCCAGGTTTGTGATGTGGGATACTTCGCCTGTGAGAAATGCGTTCAGGAGTACCGTGCCATCAGCCATGGCGAGAACGCGGAAGGGGTAGATCGAAATACCGGCCCGTAGCGTACGAGGCAATTGGGTTGATTCTACATTCAACTCGGTCATCTCCCCCACGTTTTGCAGCGCTGCGCCAATTTTGATGCCTTCCTGGAAGAAATCGGCCTGGAGGCCAAAGTCGAACGCGTATCCTGTAGCGTCCTCGTTAAAGACCTGCTCAGACAAAAACTTGGCGGTTACACCGAACCGTACAGGGCCAATAGCCTGTCCGTAGGAGGCCCCTACCCCGATAAACTGGGCACTAAATACACCGTCTCGTTCACCGGGCCCTACTCTCGCATCAAAGTCGCCGCTGTCGAAGGCAGATACGAAGGCGCCAAATCCGCTATTATCTCCTGCCTGGAAACGCCCGGTAATATAATAATTTCGAGTGTCTGCAAGCCATATGTGGTGAGACAGAGCAAGCGAATTCGATTGAGCAGCAGCGAGGCCGGCAGGATTCCAGAACGTTGAAAAGGCGTCTGAACTGGAGGATACCTGGGCATCGCCCATAGAGCTTGCCGATGCATTTGCACCAATGCGCAAGAAGGCCAATCCGCCATCCTGTCCATAGCTGTTAATCGCCGTGCTTCCAGCTAGAAGAAGCCCTAATAATAGAATTCGCATCATAAGTAATTACAAGAATAACCGTAAGGTCATCACATGCATCGTCCCCGTATTGTACGGTTCGAGTGCAAAAGCATACTCAACCCAGAACAGGATTTGTCCGAGCGGTTGAGCAACAAGAAATCCGGCACTGGGCCGCATTCCATCGATTGAATCTCCAATTCGGTCCAGGCCGGCACGTAATGCAAACGGTGCGCTCAGGTGGTACTCCCCTCCTATCCGGAATCGACTCTCCTGAATCGTAAATTCTTCTACATTGGTAATTTCAATAGGCTCCTGGTTGATATCCTGAATCTCGCGTGTTCTGTACTCCAATGTCGAGGTTCTTGACTCATACTCGGCCATCACTCTGGCTCGTCCTTCCATCAGCTTATACGAGGCTCCCAAGCGCAAACGAACGGGGAAATTATCTGTGGTTCGCTTGCCTCCACTCGAGTACAGGGAAGATGTGTCCCAGGAGTATTTTGCCAGCAAGTCATCTGCAACGACGCCTATGTTCAGCGCTTCAGAGACCTGAATCGTAAATCCAAGGTCTATCCCAATGCTGTTCACTGCCTGGAGGTCATCGAACAAATCAGCCCGGAATAATTGAAGACCAAGACCAATGCTTGCTTTTTGCCCTACCTTGAGTCCAAACGCCAGAAATGCCGCATATTCATCCGTACTAAAATTCTCTGTGTGGAAACCACTCGATGAGCGCCCATCGATATCAGATACGCCAGCGTGTATCAACCCCGCAGCAACACCCGCAACCGGTGGAAGCGGAGACGCAAACTGCAAAAACTCCAACTGACGATCAAACGTCATAAAGGCCACAGAGGCCTGCAAATTCTGACGCGATGTAAAAGGCGCCAGCGCTGGGTTGTAGTAAGGGCTCGTTGCTCCTGAGTTATCCGCAATAAGGGCATTACTCATTGCCATGCCCCTCGCGCCAAATCCAAGACGAGAAAAAGCACCTGCAGACTGAGCGAGGCTTTCTTGCGCGATCCCAACCCCAATAACACTGAAGATGAGAACGAGAACAAAACGCCTGTGAACGTTCACGATGTTTATTTTATTTATGAAGAGCATGTAGCTGCAGATCAATAAAAATTATTCAATAACCAATATTTTACCCCTAAAAGAACGCCGGCCGGTATCCACCAGATAAAAATACGTCCCATTCGCTACGCGCAGGCCACTGCTATCTGTACCATCCCAGATCGATTCTCGAACACCGGCAGACAGGCTCGGCTCGCTCAATTCGCGAATCAAGTTCATGCCGTAATCAAAGATTTGAATGGTTACGTTTCGCGATTCTTCCAACTCGTATCGTATGCGGGTAAAGCGATCGATAAACGGGGAAAAAGGATTGGGATATGCAAAGACCTCGGCATCCGGGATCGATTCTGTTGGATTTTCAGGGTTTGGAGGTACTTCAACCCTGAAGATACTCCAGGTATTTCCCTCGTCCGTACTCTTGAACACCCCGTCTGTCGTTCCAGCCCAAAGATCTCCATTCGCGGTTGTAGCAACAGAGAGCACCTCTACATCCAACGGCACAATGCGATCGGGTTGTAGAGGATCAAAAAAATCACGAACCGTAGTCCAGGAACGGCCACCATCTTCTGATATAAACAGCCCGCTTTCACCGGCTACGAACACTTTTTCATCCAGGAAGGCAAAATCAAACACCCGCTCGTCCACCAGTACCTGTTCGAACGTCTCTCCACCATCACGGGTTACCGTGACCCCAAACCGCTGCCGTGGACCTCGTCCATCGCTCCCGTCCCAGGTAGCCATCCAGATCGCATTGCGGACGGGTAATGGCTGTTCTTCGATGGAAATCACCCAGTTGCCTGTTAGGGCGTTCGTGGTCCCGTCAAAACCAAACCGGCTCCAGGCTCGCTCTCCGCTCGGCGTCACGTCATCTGGAGTGGATCGGTTTACGCCAGCGACTGTGCCGGCCCAGACCGTCTGCGTTTCATCAACCAGGACTCCGAAGCCCAGGTAATTAAACCAGCCCAACTCCCCCCTGCGGGGTTCTATTACAAACGAATACGTCGAGTCCGGATGAATCCGATCCGTAGTATCTGGCGGTAATACGACGCGCTCCCAATTGGCGCCCCCATCCGCAGATCGGCGAATACCGCTGGCCCATCCCGCCATCCAGACCTCACCCGTAACCGGGTTGTAGTCAATGTCAAACGGTGGGCTTTGTTGAGGAACGATAACGGGCAACGCTTCGAGCACATTGGCTCCATACATCACCGTGTTTTCTTCGCTGCCGTCCAATTGAGGAAACCGGTAATTAAACGATTGGCCCCCATCGGTTGACACCAAAAACCCACCTGCAGACGCTTCACCACCCCCACCATCCGCGGCCGTACTTGTAAATCCGAGTCCTACCCACATTACATCCCCTTCGATGTCAATGGAGAACACACTATTGCGGGTATCAAATAACGAGTCGGTATTAGCGATCTGCCATGTATTCCCGCCGTCTGTTGTCAGACTCAAGAACGACCCAACCCAAAGCGAATCGCCTTGGGCATGCATATTTGCCGTACTGTTGCGAACGATTGTGGGTACGCCCGCTACATCCAATACAGGCATCTGGGCATATACATTCGTCGATGCTATCAAACAGAGAGTGAGCACAAAGCCACACACCCTTCTCCGAAAAGCATCTCCTTTAAGAAAATCTCTGGCAACCCCAAACACCAAACTCCGAACCCCGAACATATTAACCATATTTATTCAACAGTAATATCTTTACTAATTATTTCACTTTTCAGACCGCTTCGATCCGTCGCTTGAAAGGCAAACGTATTGGTGCCTGTCGCATTGGTGCTGCTTATTACAATGGTTACCGTGTATCGGCCATCTCCGGCAGTCTCATCCCCTCCCTGGTCCCCATCATCAAAGAGGCTGAAGGTGTCGTTGGGACTATTGACATTCCAGAACAGTACATTGGCGATATTCGACAGGCCATCAGGATCAGAGACAACAGCGATCAATTGCTCTTGCTGCGTTCCTGTAGCGGGGCGCTGGATGGTATCGGGTGCGATGATTTCGTCAATCACCGGAGGTTGTCCATCGTTTAAGATCGAAAGCGTCCCCAGTGCCCTATTGCTCAGCAGGTTGCTGGCATCTACCGCATATACCTCTACCAGATAGTCGCCGATCAATCCGGTGTCAAACGTGATTGGGAAAGACCCTGCATACTGGTCCGCTGTAGAGGGATCGAGGAATTGAAACGCGATGGCATCCTGGCCCTGAACAGGAGAACGCAAAACGAACACGACGCGATCTAGCTCGCTATCCGAGTCCACCACTTGAACCGACACGTCGACCTGAATTTCAACCGCCCCATTAGCTACCTGGGAAGGATCGAGCGATCGTATATCCAATTCATTTGGAGTGAACGAAAGGTTTGAAACGGCAGGAGGCCGGCCAGTAGGGTCTTCAAGACCAGGTTCAACATCACAACCCACCCAGAGAAGGGCTAATAAAGCGAGATGGACTACACGCTTACCAGTGTAAGCGCAGGCGTTTGTTACACGCTGTAAAGCACGCTGCATACGATGAAATGAATAAGTTTCCGGAGTCTACTACCCCAATTTAATAGCGTAAAAATGTAGTTTAGTAGCAAACTGCGGTCATAGCGTACCCATTTACTGCACGGAAAAGCATTTTTGAATTATGCCGGGTGTTACGGATCCATTCTATATAAGATCCTGGCAGGGTAATTATACAAGCCGAAGGGGAGCTATACTAAAACACAACATAAAGATGATAATACTAAGGATGGCCAGCGCTTTACGGCCTGCATCCAAAGGCTCGGGCCTGAGTACAGGAGGGTGGTCGATTTTTATAAGCATAATGATCAATAAACACCATACAAACCACCCCCAGTAGCCCAGATCGCTAAGCCCTACTTGATCAAACTGTGAGAACATGGCAACCATAATAATGCCAAACAGACTCGCGCCGATCAGTTTATAATTGCCCTTAAAGATTCGTGCGAGATAGAAGTAGAGTACCGCGGATAATATGAACCATTTGGAACGGCCCAGTATTGTACTTTGCGCCTCCAGGCTGGGAAACACGTCATTCACGAATCCGATTGATCCAGAGAGAAGCAGGATTATCACAAACCCCCTGGCCAGCCGGACGTGCCACTTCGGGCCAACGAGCGCATACAAAATATGCCCTCCATCCAACTGCCCAACAGGCAGCAGATTTAAAGCGGTAAAGAACAGCCCCATCCAACTGGCAAAGAGTAGAGGGAAATGGTACATCTCATCCATTGGCGGGACGTGATCAAATATCTGAGAAAGCATCCAATAGAGAGGCGTCTGCCCAATAACAAAGGTGTATCCTGGAATCTCAGGAGGATCCAGTTCCGTGGAACTGCTGGGATAGGCACCAAATTCTTCGACGTATTCCTTGAGCGCTTCATGGCCTCCCAAGTCGTTGATGTACGTTGGGTCTGGAAGCGTAGCAAACGCGTAAATCAACATGGCTAGGGCAACGACAAAGCCTGCAAGCGGCCCTGCCACACCTACATCGAACAGCTTACGAGTACTGGGAATAGGCTCTCGGATACGAATGACGGCCCCAAGTGTACCAAAGCCCAAAATAAAGGTAGGTATATAATATGGGAGCGAGGTTTTGATCTTATGGAATCGGGCAGCGAAGTAGTGGCCAAACTCATGAAAGGTCAGAAACAGTAATAACCCTCCCCCAAACAGGAGACCGTCCATCAGAAATACGGGCTCACTCAGAAGAAGCCAAATAGATTGATCCGGCTGCCAATTCTCAAACAGGCCTATACGCTCTACAAGCCTACCTCCCGCAAACATGGTTGACCCAAGCGTGAGCAAAAACAAGAGAATATGAAGCCCATACCGGTCCCGGTGCTTCGGATATGCCTCCTTCACAGGATAGCCAGGCAGTTCAGCTTTATATTCGCCGGTACTCGTGTAATTTGGTTCCAAATTAATTCAGCGCCCCGATTGTCGTCAAATACGCACAAAGAAGAAAAAGTAAGAGTGAATTACGCCCCTTAGAATAAGTTGTTCACTGGAGCTGACTAAGTCCTTCCTTAATTCTTCGTAGGGCTTCTTTCAGGTCATCCATCGATGCTGCGTAGGATATCCTGATTCCGTTTGGATCGCCAAAAGCCTGGCCTGGGACGAGGGCTACATTTTTTTCGTCAAGGAGGTAAAAGCACAAGTCCTGGCTATCTGTAATGGTATTACCTTGAGGAGTAGTTTTGCCGTAATAGCCGGATACATCGGGGAAGAGATAAAACGCCCCTTCAGGCTTTGGGCATCGGACGCCGTCCAGTTCAGCCAGCTCGCCCAGGACAAAATCTCTCCGTTGCCTGAAAGCAGCTACCATTTCCCTGATAATCCCTTTATCCATTTCCAGAGCAGCGATACCCGCTTTCTGGGTGATACTACAGGGTGCAGAGGTAAACTGGCTCTGAATCTTACTGGCTGCTTTAACGATCGGCTCAGGGCCGGCCATATATCCGAGGCGCCACCCCGTCATAGCAAACCCTTTCGAAAACCCATTAACCGTAATCGTACGGTCCTTCATGCCATCAAAAGAAGCAAAGGAATGCTGCTCCGCGTCAAAGATCACATATTCATAAATTTCATCGGAGAGCACATACACGTGAGGGTGCTTACGAAGAACGGCAGCAATCTCCTCAAGCTCTTCTTTCAAGTAAACGGATCCCGTTGGATTCGACGGAGAGCAAAGAATCAACAGGCGCGTATTCTCAGTGATTGCGGCATCCAGTTGTGCGGCACTGATCCGATAATCCTTGTCAACGGATGTAGTGATCGGCACAGGTGTAGCGCCGGCAAAACGCGTCATTTCCGGATAGCTCACCCAGTAGGGCGTAGGAATCAGGACTTCATCACCAGGCCGGCAAAGTACAGAGACCGCAAGAGCAACCGACTGTTTTGCCCCGTTCGAGCACAAAATCTGACCAGGGCTATACTCCAGCCCATTGTCCGCTTTTAACTTTTCACTTATGCGTTCGCGAAGCTCAGGGACACCCATATTCTGGGTATAGTGAGTAAACCCAGCTTTTATCGCTTCAATACCTGCTTCAGATATAGGAGCGGGTGTGTCAAAATCTGGTTCTCCAGCACTCAAACCAATGACAGGTTTACCTGCTCTTTTTAATTCCATCGCCCGGGCGGTCATTGCCAGGGTAGCCGACGGCTGAACAGCCATTACACGGGGATTAAATTCAAGCGTGATTGCGTCTACTGAGGTCATAATTAATAACTTGGATTATTCGTTGCTTCTTTTGGTTTGCAGCGCAGCTCCGACCGGTTCTGGCACCAGGTCAGATACATCTCCTCCCCAGCGGAAGATGTCGCGAACAATTGAAGAGCTTAAAAAAGTAAAATCTGAAGAAGGAAGGAAGAATACCGTTTCTAGTTCAGGATGCAGATGACGGTTGGCCAGAGCCATCGGTTGCTCGTACTCAAAATCATTGGTTTGCCGGAGTCCACGAATCAGTGCTGAAGCATCTCGTTTACGGGCATACTCAGCAATGAGGCCTTCAAAGGGAGCAACTGCCACTCGTTGCAGATGGATTGTACTCGCTTCGATCAGGGCACACCGTTCTTCTACAGAAAAGATAGGGACTTTATTCGAGTTTACTGCAACCGTTACCTCGATTTCGTCAAAGATACGCAAGGCTCTTTCGAGGATATCGAGATGCCCACAGGTAAACGGATCAAACGAGCCCGGAAAAAGAGCTAATCGCATGACGAAATGACTCAGGATTCAGGTTGATGCATAAAAATAGAGACTATTGTGCGTCCATAGGCTCTGGAAGTTTCCAATAGAGGGTGATCTTCAAAATTATGGGTTTGATCGTGCTCCAAAGCAAAGGCCCCATGAGAAGCGGTAAACGGCAGTACCAGGTCCGGCAATTGGGCCAATGCTTCCAGCTCATAGGGAGGATCTGCAAAAACGATATCAAAGGTGGGCCCTTTATATGAGCGCAAGAAAGAAATCGCATCCGTTTGAAAAGTAACACACGTTTCCTCTACGTCCAGTTGCGTGGCATTTTCCCTGAGATATTTCATAACACGGTAGTTCTCTTCGACGAAGGTAACCGACGTTGCTCCTCTACTAATTGCCTCGAATCCCAGAGACCCCGTACCCGCAAACAGATCCAGTACATCAGACTCCTCAAAATCAATACGATTCGAGAGCATGTTGAACAGGGATTCCTTAACTCTGTCCGTTGTAGGGCGAGTTAGTTGTCCTTTTGGTGCTTTAAGTTGCCTTCGGCGCAAGGTGCCGGCAATGATACGCATAACCCCCTTTTCCTAGAATCAATAAACCTACATCGCAACGCCGATACACGGCACATATGCTTCCGCCGTGAAGTGCATTCCGGGACTCTTTTTGTCAAGAGTAACAACTTCCATTGGATTGAGCACTTCTGGGGTGTGTTCGAACACCTCGGTCAAAACGGAAAACACTTCTCCTTCGATATCTTCTCCATAGATAAACACCTGCCCAATCTGGCTTCGATCGATGTGGAGACGTCTTAAAAGGGCCAGCGCGAAATACACACTGTCTACGGCAGCGTTTGAATCAGCGTGGTGGCTAAAGAACCATCGATTTTGCTTGCACAGAGCATATTCGATATGGGTCTTGTAATACCCTATAGCCATCGTGTACGCCGCCTCTGGCCTGGGTTCAATGTTTTCCCGAAGGGCCATCTGCTCAATCGCATTGGCTGTACCACGCGTACTCAAATTGAACCTGAAGGATGAATGGGGCAATACATCAAGAACGGAAGTAAGGTGCTTATGAACGCGTTCTTCTACGCCCAGAACATGAAACCACTCCACAACCCGTCCATTTTCCAGGGTTTCTGTGTATACCACGTCGGCCGTGAGATGAAGGGGAACGGGTGTACTGTTTGTCGTAAGGAGTGTAGCCTCTTCTTGCAGACGGTACTTGCGTTGCTCCTCCGTCAGGTCCACATAAAGAGGTGTAAAAAAGGAATAACAGTCCGAAGGATGAAAGACGATGTGTAGATCGGAGGCGATTGACTCCGCAAACACGTCGCTTAAGGCTTCAGCCAATGTCTCGAGGTACATGGGCTGAGTCGAATCTGACAAAGCGTCGGCCATAGTGAAGTCGAACTCACAGCTGCCCAGCTTGAGTAATCGATAGTGCTGGTCATTGCGTTCGACTTCAGCATAGCGCAGCGTTGATTCGTACAAATCAACGCCGGCCTGAACATAAGCTCCCATAGCGGCATCACATTATCCCTTTCCACTATCCAAGCATTAAACCCTAAGAGATGGATGAGCCTGGTAACTCAAGGGACGTTTTATTCCCAGCTTGCAGCATTCACCAATGTAATATCGTCTGGCAATACCGTACCGATTGAATCTGCAGTCAGGGGATCTTTAAGAAGGTATGTTTTCACCTTAGACGTATCATTGATGGCGTAATAAAAAGGTTGGCCATTACGAGGTGAAAAAATGAGTGAATCAGCAGTAAGACCCGCTCCTAAGATACTATCTCGAACTGTCAGGAAGGCCGAATCGGACTTCGCATAGATTTCAAGAGAATCTATTGAGCTAGGATAGCGATCGTACTGGTTTTCAAAGTGAATCGCTACCTGCCGGATAACATCCATACGGTTGCGTGTTTCTTCGGTTAAGGCCTCAGCACGCTTAACCGCCTCATAGGGTTCAGTAATTGAGTAGAAGAGGAAGTAACCTAGGCCAGCAATGACCAGCCACAGAACAAGTTGCGTTACTACTCGCATAATACGTTTAACCTTTTGGGTGGGTATATGTTACAAAGAAATTACGGTCGGGGGTATCAGATGCAATTGAGCGTTGAAAATACTTGCCTCACGTTCGAAAAGCAAATCTCCGTTTCTCAACCGCTGACTGAATATAGTAAAACAAACTAATAAACAGCGAGGTTAGAGTGCACGGTTTCACGGTCTTTTCTCTTTCAGACCACTTCTTGTATGATTAGTTGCTGTAAAAAATGAATCCTCCCACCGAATTAACCCTTCCCAATGAGATAAACCTCATGATCAATATCGATCATGTAGCCACGTTAAGAAATGCCCGCCAGGAACAGTTTCCCGACCCGGTGCATGCGGCTGTCATTGCAGAGCAAGCCGGTGCCGATGGTATTGTTTTTCATCCCCGAGAAGACCGCCGCCATATTACAGACCGCGACGTATACCTGCTCAAGCAAGTTGTGCATAAAAAGCTAGATTTTGAGCTTTCAATGGCCGACGAGGTTGTTGCGTTATGTTGTGAAATTCAGCCGCACCTCGCGACATTGGTCCCTGAACGAAGGGAAGAAGTCACTACCGAAGAAGGCCTGGATGTCATCAAGCATCAAGATCGACTCAAAGACGTCATCAAACGGCTTCAAGAAGCTGGCATCGAAGAAGTGGCCCTATTTGTAGATCCTGACCTGCATCAAATCGAAGCAACGGCAAAAGCCGGGGCAAACTGCATCGAATTGCATACGGGCGATTATGCAATCGCCAAAAGCGAAGCCGAACGAGGTATAATCATGGCCCGGATGGCTAAGGCAGCGCAGGTTGCCCATAACCTGGGCCTACGGGTGCACGCCGGGCACGGGTTGGATTATTCCAATTTTTCATTCTTCAAAAGGACAGTCCCCCACGTATCCGAGGTTTCAATTGGATTTGCTATTATTTCACGTGCCCTCTTTGTAGGGCTTGAACAAGCTGTTCAGGAAATGCTCCGGGTGGTAAAAGGGCCTCTTTAAGGCGTTCATTTATTATTCAGTATACTTTAGTTTCTATACTTTTTGACCGAAACTGCTCATATTAACTCCCACCATCTTTGTACAGCTGTACTTCCCCGCCGACTACTTTATGGAAACGAATCAACCGGTTGACCCCTCCCCTGCTCACAAATGTGGGTACGTTGCAATTATAGGAAAACCCAATGCGGGCAAAAGTACGCTGATCAATGCGTTGATGGGCCAGAAGATGTCCATCGTGACAGACAAACCTCAAACGACGCGGCATCGAATCTTGTATCTCCTCTCTGAGGACGACTATCAGTTGATCGTTCTTGATACGCCTGGCCTCGTGGAACCCAGGTATCACCTGCACGAGATCATGATGAAGAATGTCCAACGTGCGGTTGAAGACGCGGATCTCGTCATTTTCCTCACCGATACACGAACGAAGATCCCCGATGAGGAAGGGTTGAAACTGTTGGGTAACAAACCATCGATGCTCATCATCAACAAGCTTGATTTGATTGATGAACGCCAGACGCTGCCCCTTGCCGAAGCCTATTTACGGAAACATCCGTTTAATGAAATTATCCCCGTCTCGGCACTGAAGGGTACCAATATGGATGTCGTCTTGAAATTGATGATTGAATATCTTCCTGAAGGCCCAGCGTTGTATCCGAAGGACATGCTGAGTGAACACCCGAATCGATTTTTTGTCAGCGAGATTATCCGAGAAAAAATCTTTGAGTTGTTCAGCAATGAAATCCCCTACTCCACCCAGGTGAATATCGCGAACTACAAAGAAGGGGACTCTCACCGGAAGGATGTAATCGATGCTGAAATCGTAGTCGACAAAAAGTCGCAAAAAGGCATACTGATCGGAAAGAACGGAGATGCTATCAAAAAAGTAGGCCAGGAAGCCAGAGAAGATATAGAAGCATTTATCGGCCGGCCGGTCTACCTTCAGCTCTTTGTGAAGGTGCGAGAAGACTGGAGGAACTCCACCGGGCTTCTAAATTCGTTTGGCTATGGTAAATCTAGCTAGGCGGCACATCTAGCTAACCAGCCGTATACCGAGTCCTTTTGTAATCTTCGTTTCTAGCTCAGTATCCAATTGCAGGGTACTAGACAAAGTGTGCCGTGTGAATGTACGGCGGCGGCGATACTGCTTGCGCAATCCCAAGAAGAACTCCGCTCTTTCGTGTTCAGGGACAGTAAGGCTTTTCTTTAATAACTGGTTGTCCTTTTCGATATCGTACATCTGCTGGACCAAATGGCTCAGTACAACCTGATGACTATTCTCAACCGAACTGGGAAGTTGTACATCCAGGTGATCGCCAGGCATAGGTGCCAAAATCTCCTCAGAGTCCCAGGTAGGGTTCAGTCCAAAATGATCCATGAAGGCGTCATAGACCATAATGGTCCCGTTTACTTTCCCCTCATAGGAGTACCCAGCAATATG
>JAHQVL010000191.1 GCA_019634345.1 Rhodothermaceae bacterium | reverse complement strand
CTTCTTCTTTGGCTTGAATTTTTGCTCAAGCATTTTCTGCATAATCCGGGTAGGAGTAGACGACATGGCGACTTCTCCGTTGGCTGCTTCTCTGATCTTTTTGATAAGTACTTCGGGTTCATCATCTTTTATGATATACCCGATCGCCCCAGAGCTCCTGGACTTGAATATTTTTTCGTCATCTGAGCTACCCGTCAACATCACAACTCTAATATCTGGATTCAACTCCTTGATTCTGCGGGTCCCTTCGATGCCATCCATCTTACCGGGAATAGCTATATCCATCAAAAGTACTTTGGGCGGCGGAATCTGGTGGAAAACACTGAAATAATCTTCGCATGATTCGAAGACAAAATCACAATACATGTCCTCTTCAAGATTGACAATTTCTTGTATGGTTTCCCGGTAGGGTTCGAAGTCTTCGATGATATAAACAGAAATAGGTTCTTCATCTCCAACTGACTTTTGCAGAGTCGAATACATTTCCATAACAGTGGGTAGCTGTGGACGCAAGGGGTGTGGGGTACTTATACAGGGTTGGTATAATAGTATACAGACCTCCCTTGAGGAAAGTTATCCTGTAAACACATGATATTTGTATTCAGGTAAGTACCTCCCTTCGTTAAACAATATAGAAGACTCCTCTATTAGCCGCACCTTTTTACAAATGATGTAGCTTGTGGTAAATTGCGTTCATGCAGGATTCAATCTCTGACTGATCAAGCTTTAATAGGTCAGCCAGTTGATTGAAGGGAGATCCGTTTTTTATTGCCTCAAGCAGGCTCGTTTCATGTTGCGTGAGCCTATCTTCTGGTTTTACGTCTTTGGAGGATTGAAACGCTGCTAAAATTTTTCCCGATACAATGACAGGCAGCGGTAGGGCGCCCATTCTAGAGATCTCACGAATGCCTTCTATAATTCGTTCAGGATTACCCATCTTAAATAAGTAACCAATAGCACCGCTGCGTAGCGAATCAAAAATTAGATCCTCATCTGCATACATAGAGAGCACCAACACGCGTATATCCGGAATGCGGGCCCGCATTTGTAGGATACCTTCAATGCCAGACATTCTTCCTTTGAAATTGATGTCCATGATCACTACGTCCGCTTTTGGAAGAGAATCAATCTGATCCAGCATGCGCTCACAAGATGCAAAGACTGCAGTGCAATTCATGTCGGGCTGGCTTGACAAAAGCTCCTGTACAGTTTCTCTAAAATCGTGATGATCATCGACAACCCATACGGAGATGTCCTTCGTTGTGCCGGCCATTGGTTGATGTGTGAATCGCTCTAAAAACTTCTCCTACTATATCCTTACATCTGGATATTCGAACATTTTTTCGCTTCTACTATCCTACGTTTTTAGCGACTGAAAACACATCATGTGATCGCACTATATTGGTTTTACTCTAATCAAACCAGACCCCGCGCATCATCGCGGATGCCTTTCCAGAGAGAGGCCTCTTTGTCTTGTTCAAAGAATTCTGCATATGGACTCTTTGGCGCGGCAGGTTCCATCCACTCATCTTCTGGGAGAAAGGTGGGCTCGGATTCAAAAAAGCCGACTTCCTTGGCCTTTCTTGCCCCATCTCGCTTGCGGTCGATCCATTGTTCTCGCCAATGACGAATACTGCGCGTAAGCGTATTCTTCATCTTCACGATGGCCGGTTCGAGATGCATGGCCGATTCCTCAACTCGGATGAAACGACCGGGCACTTTTACATTGGCTTCGGCGCGATATAGAAGCCGCCCATTGTTTCGATCCTGTGGGTGACGGCGGGTTGTCCTCTCGATTTCTATGTCTATCTGTACAGCATCCAGGTTTACATCTCCTAGTGCTCTCTTGCAATCGCCTACTTTCTTATAGATGAACTTTCGCAATTCATGGGTGACTTCAAGATTGGTACCCTTTACGGTGATGTGCATCGCGGTATTTTTTCTATTCATCGTTTCTACCGGTTTGTGTAGACCAACAGTTCTTTCTTGACACCTGTCTCATTGGGTATGAACAGGCTCACTTAAAGAATCGCAAAATGCTGGCAAAATAGAGATGGGTGAATCCAGGATCGAATTGTAGGGGATACCCTGATTTTGACGTTAACAATTATTTAACTGCTACAACTTTGAACTTTGAACGTTAAACATTGAACTTAAAACACAAAAGAACCCCACCCCTATGCCCATCTTTAATCACATACTTCACCCTACAGATCTCTCATTGGCAGCAAAGCCAGCGTTCGAGGAAGCCATTGCTCTCGCACGTAAGTTTGATGCCACACTCCACGTATTGCATGTAGCTCCAACATTCGGAGATGACCCCGTGCGCAATGCCTTCAAAGCCGCCGTAAACGAGGATGCGTTTTATCAAGCTGTTCAGGAGGAGATGGAGCAACGAATGGAAGCTGTATTGGATGTTCACTACACAGAAGGCCTCAGCATAGAAAAAGTATTTATGAGGGGTAATACACCTTCAGAGGTCATTGTTGAGTATGCTGCAGAGAAGAATATGGATGTGATTGTGATGGGGACCAACGGATACAAAGGGCTGCGCCGGCTCGTGCTAGGTAGTGTTACCGCAAACGTAGCACGAGAAGCACCCTGTAATGTGATTACGGTCAGGAACGTAACGGGCATCATCGATAAACAAGACCCCTTTGACCGCATTCTGGTACCGGTAGACCTGGAAGAGAGCAGTGAAATCCAGCTGAAGGAAGCGGCTTTATTAGCCAAAAAAATGAATGCGGCGCTTCGCATTGTTCACGTCATCGAACCGTTTCCCTTCCCCACATGGGCAATGAGCAGCGAGATGCTCAATGATCTTATCCCATCACATGTTGAGCATGTGAAAGCGAAGATGACCGAGCTGGTGGAACAGGTTGTGGAAGGCGTTGAGTCGGAGATCGTTGTTGCAGAAGGCAAAGCGGCTACGTGTATCGTTAAACATGCGGAGGAGTATAATGCTGACCTTGTTGTCATGACGCCTCGGAGTTCAGACTGGATGGAAAAAGTCCCTCTAGGAAGTGTAGCAGAGCGCGTAATGGCCAGTTCAGATCATCCAGTCTATCTCCTGCATGTCACGGACCAAAAGGCAGCTCCTCAAGAAGACTCGCAGGCAGCAGCTACCGCTTAACTTTGAGTACTACGAAGGTGATGTCGTCATCAGGCGAATTGCCGTCGAGCCATTCTTTGCCCGTTTTTTCGAAGTGAGCGATAATCTCTTGAGGCGATTTTTCAGCCACTTGCCGGAAGATCTCAATAGATTCATCATAGCCCAGCATATTCCCGTCCTTCCTGAACAACTCGGGAAACCCGTCGCTCATGAGCATGAGGGTGTCGCCCGCTTCTAAGGTTGTTTGCTGTTTTGCATAGCTAATACGAGGGCCACCCAGGGGAATTCCTTTTAAGGGCAGCGTCTCAATCTCTCCGGTAGCTGCTCTATGGAGGATGGCAGGAGGCATGCCCGCACCAGCGAGCTCAAGCGTATGGCCGCGCAATCGAAGGAGCGCCATGGCCATGAAGAGCTTCTTGAATCCCATACCCCGTAATGCTAAAGACGCTTTTGCCAACATCTCAGCAGGGTCGGATTCATCAGCAAGCGCATTGAAAAGTGCTTTGGTTGCCGTCACCATGGTACCTGCATTGGCGCCGTGCCCTGTTGCGTCGCCGATGGCGATGGTCAGTAGACCTTCCTCATTTTCATGGAAGTCATAATAATCCCCGCCCACTTCTGTTGCTGTTTGCATGGAGGTTGCGATATCCACCAGGGCATGATTGGGTGTGGTTCGAGGCAACATCGAAAGCTGCAGGTGACGGGCTTCTTCGAGTTCTCGCGTTTGTCGTTCGTTCTCCACACGCAGTGCTGTTGCTTGCGCTTCTGCCGTTTGCGCTTGTAACTGCATCTCCCGGATTCGGGATCGCTCACGCTCTTTGCCGATCACGCGTTGACGCTGCACACGATCTACTATCGCAATGCCGGCTGCGAGCGTGAGAAAATAGAACAGATAGGCCCAGTAGGTTCGCCACCAGGGGGGATTGATCGTGAGCGCAAGTGCCGTACCCTCGTTGTTCCATACACCATCGCTGTTTGCTGCCCGAACACGAAACGTGTACGCACCAGGGGGGAGGTTGGTGTACATGGCACTACGTCTCGTGTCAACCACGCGCCACTCGTCGTCGAAGCCTTCCAGCCGGTATGCATAGGAATTGTATTTAGGCGCCTCAAAATGAAGGCCTACATAGTCGAAGGTGAGATCATTTTGATCATGGTCCAGCGTAATAGAACGGGCCATGGAGATGTGTTCATTGAACACGCTGTGATCCGAATATGCGATGGGTTTGTTGAAGATCTTTAAACTGGTCAGCGTAACCTTGGGTGGGATAGGATTATCCTTGATGTCTTCCGGATAAAACGCATTGAGTCCATTGATGCCCCCAAAGAGCAACTCGCCGTCTGCCGTCTTGTGGTACGCACCTCCATTAAACTCGCGGGATTGTAACCCCCGTTCGATGCCGTAGTTGTGGAATGTCTCTGTTTCCGGATTTAACCGGGACAATCCATTGTGGCTGCTGAGCCAAATGTTTCCATTATCAGCAAGCAGAATACCGTTGATCGTGTTGGTGGGAAGATCGCTGTTTTGCTCGGTGAAGCGAACAAACGTTTCGTTGTATTGATCAAATTTATTCAGACCTGCGGCTGTGCCTACCCACATGCGGCCGTTGTAATCTTCTGCGATTGAAAGAACCGTGTTGCTGCTGATACTCCCTGGGTTTTCCTCATCGTGCATGTACCGTTTGAAGGTCTCTGTTTCCGGATTGTATTTCATGAGGCCGTCTTCCCAACTGCCTATCCACAACGTGCCATTGTTACTTTCATACAGCGTGAGAATCAAGCTGCTCGTGATGCTCAGCTGGTCATCCTGTGAATGGGTGAATCGTTGTACGGCTTGCGTCTCCGGATCGTATTTGATCAATCCTCCCTGCATCCCAATCCACATCACCCCCTTGCTGTCTTGAAGCATGGAATAGACGAAATCATGCCCTTCCAACTCCAACGGCATGCCCGGTTGTTTATACCGTGTAAATCGCCCTGTATTCTTATCAAATTTATCAAGCCCCCCAATGGACCCTACCCAAATCGCCCCGTCCTTGTCTTCAAGAAGTCCACGGATAGAGTTGTTGCTCAAAGACGTATTGTCGTTTGGGTCGGACTTGTATCGGGTAACCTGGCCTGTTGTCCGGTTGATTTTGTTCAACCCCTCTGAGTCGGTGCCCACCCATAAATTGCCTTCGGAATCTTCTAATATGGACCAGATCACATTGTCGCTCAGGCTATTCCGGTTTTCTGGGTCGTTTTTATAATGTTTGAACGTACCCAGTGAGTTGTTTGTGAGATTGACTCCCCCGAGAGCCGTGCCGATCCAAAGGACGCCCGAATGATCGCCCATAAGGCTCATGATTCGATTGTGGCTCAGGCTTCCGTTGGTCGTTGGGTCGCTTTGGTAAGAGGTAAACGTTTTGGACCGGGTATTGAACCGGTTTAAGCCTCCGTTAGCTGTACCAATCCATAAGATGTCTGG
>JAHQVL010000190.1 GCA_019634345.1 Rhodothermaceae bacterium | reverse complement strand
GATTGGCCCAGGTTGTCTTGAATAGCTTAAGCGCCTCCTCTTCGCCAAGCAACGTACCGTCTAAGTCTGTTGAGAAAAGCCGAATGGAATTATCAGTCATCAATGTTAAAATTTATACTTGTTCGTCTTTAGTGGGGGGAACTCCTCGCTTAGACTTCAGAACCCTGCCGTGACAAAGAATTGAACCTCTTGCATGGCTTGTATGTGCTAACTCTACCAATGTTTGATCAATAGATCTGAGCTTGTTTATAGTTTGTCCTTTGTTATTGTATGTGTTTTGATTGAGCAGCCATCCTTATCTTAAAGCACTGCATCACGTTTTTCCACGGAAGATAACATGGCATAGGTAGCTTTTATCTCTTCAGCAAGTGCCTGGGCCAGTTGAGTCTGTATAAGACGTTTTGCATGTATCATCCGAACGGTTCGTTTTTGGGTCGCCGGCGAGAAAGGGCGTATTAAAGATGGATCGCACATTGTTTTACCAACGGTTGAAAGCCAGGGAATGACAGTCATGCCCTGCCCGCTCTCGACGAGCCGCTTAAGTGCTTCTATGCTGTCGCTTTCAAAACTCAACCTATAGTTTACAGGATCCTTCCCTTGCTCGACGGGGCAAAGCGCAATAATTTGTTCTCTCAATGCATGCCCTTCTTTAAGAAGCCAAATGCCCTCCACAGAGAGATCTTTCTGCCACACCTTCTTTCTCCGAAAAAGTGGATGCCCTTCAGCGATGTAACAAAGAAGCGGCTCTTCAAACAACACATCCTCCACAATCCCCCTGGAAGCCAGGGGTGATGTCACGAGTCCCACATCTATCAGGTCTCGCTTAATGTACTCTGCGACTTGCTTACCGAGTAGTTCGTGAACCTCTACTTTTACATCCGGGTACCTATTTGAAAACTTCGCAATTGCCTGCGGGACGATATAAGGAGCCAGTGTGGGGAGAATGCCAATGCGGAGTTCACCTGCCATTTCGCCAGCTATTCCTTTCACGATTACTTCTAATCGTTCCGCTTCGCCAAGTACCACGCGTGCCTGCGCAATAACCTGCTCGCCAACCGGAGTTGGTGAGATGGGCTTTGTGCTCCGATCAAAAAGCTGAGCACCAAGTTCGCTTTCCAGGTTGCCCAGTTGATTACTAAGACTCGGCTGACTGATTCCTAGCTGGGCGGCGGCTTGTCTGAAATGCCTGCTATTATCAAGAGCCACCAGGTATCGAAGCTGCACCAGGGTCATGCGTTTTTCAAGGATTACCGAAACAGAACGATAGCATACGTGTATCACACTGTGATACGATAGCCAAAAACTATCGTTCCATCGTTACAGAAGCATATCAAGAATATGGAGGCTGAAATCGATTCCGATTTGGCAGCCCTTATTCGTTTTACACATGCAAAACAAAACACTCACTGTGTTACCATCTCTTGGTGCACGAGGTGTTAAACGATGGCGTTTTTAAGTATACCTCAGACAGTAAGTAGCACGAATCAAATCAGACAATAGCAATGGCTAATCAACGAATGCAAGACAGCTGGAAAGACATGAAATCAAACATCCGTGCTACGTGGGGGAACGAGCTCACTGATGAGATACTCGATAAAGGAAGGCGTGACCTGAACAAAATGGTTGACATTATTCATGAAAACACCGGTTCACCACGGGCAAAAATACGCACTCAATTGTCTGCAATGGTGTAAGAGGGTTTAAAAGGGACGCTATACCCATTTATGCTCTGGCAATTAGATCATTCCATTGATCTAGGCCTATCGTATTGGCACGAATGGCTCCAAACGTCATCGATTCTCAGGCTCATGATTCATGCGTCGCGGGGTGCGATAATCGCAGGTGTAGTCGCAGTAGAGCTCAAACAGCTCCTGCCCGCTCCTGAAAGCATGTATATCGGGGAAGGACATCACTTTATCCAGGCACTCAGGCATACCAATCACTGGTTAGGGTACACACTTGATTTTTTCTATTGATTGATCTTGTATACTGAATAGGAGTAGCACATTTTGAGTGGACTGATAATCTCCGAGTTCGCCCGCTAGAACCCCTTGGGAGCCCCTATAAATCATGAATAGACTCACCACCCTCCTTCTGGTGTCTGTAGTACTTTCTCAGCTAGGATGTGCCTCTACATCCTCTCAGGACGAAATGAACACGTTCTCGTTTATGTACGATAATCAGGAGTATTCCATTGTCAGTATCAAGATCCCTCCCGATGACCCTACCAACTACCTGCTTTTACGAGAGCAGAATACGTTTATTCTAAGAGCCCGCGATAACAACCTGGATGGCGTCTTGGATACTCTGCTAGTAGGCAATGTATCTCTTGATCAGGCCAACGAAATATATTCGCACGGCCTTTCGCAGGCTATCAATAAAGGCAGGTACAATCGTTACGAGCCTTCTCGGATCTATGCCCTTCAGGTAGAAGAGGGCTCCCATGCCATACAATCTTACGAGCAGCCCATCGGTACCTGGAATAACAGGTTTATCATCTACAATTCTGATAACGAAATAGAAGTTAGTATACGCGACCAAAAAGCCGATGGCACGCTGGACCATATCGAAAAAGGGCAACAGGATCTCCAGTCCAGTCAGCCTTTATACGACAACCTACTCGAGGCAGGGATACAACAAGGGCGCATTGCGAACGTCAACGGTGTCTTTGTTGTGAGTAAGCTTTGACAATCAACTCTGTGTGACCTAAGATGTCCTGAACACCTACTCGGAATCAACCATCGCCCTAATGATCACCGAACCGAATCAACTATTTGCCCTCCTCGCCGGCGTTCTTGCTATTGTTTTCTGGTTGAGCACACTCAAACCGTTCAAGCGTCTCTTTGAATACGTCCCCCCTCTGATCTGGGCCTATTTTGTACCGATGTTCTTGACCACTGCTGGAATTACTCCAGACTCTTCCGAACTCTATTCCTGGATGTCCCGCTTCCTGCTACCCCTGTCCCTCTTCTTATTGATGATCACTGTCGACTTACCCGCTATTTTGAGCCTGGGTAAAAAGGCCATCATCATGATGCTTGCAGGAACGCTGGGCATCGTAATCGGCGGCCCCATTGCTTTTATGGTATTCGGCTCTTTCCTTCCCGAAGATGCCTGGCAGGGCCTGGCCACGCTATCTGGAAGCTGGATCGGGGGCACGGCTAACATGATTGCGATCAAGGAAAGCGTAGGAGCTCCGGACGATATCCTGGGTCCTATTATCGTAGTAGACACGGTGGTCGGATACGGATGGGTGGGTATCCTTATTTTCATGAGCTCAATCCAGCATAAATTCGACAAATGGGTAAAAGCGGACAACAAGGCCATCGAGTCCGCCAATGAACGGCTGGCTGAAATCGACGAGACGCGCCGCCCCTCTACACTCAACGACCTGACCTATATCCTTGGACTGGGCATGGTTGCTACGATTGTCGCCATCGCTATCGGTGACCGCCTCCCTGCCCTGGGTGATCCCACCATCATCAGTTCAACGACATGGGCTATCCTGCTCGTCGTGACCCTCGGGCTGGTACTTTCCTGGACTCCCTTGCGCCGCCTCGAGAGCGCAGGAGCCTCTCGTGTCGGATTCCTGGCTCTCTACCTACTACTAACTTCGATAGGCGCACGAGCCGATTTGGCGGCAGTTATAGAGGCACCCGTTTACATGCTCGCCGGCATTTTGTGGATCTCGATACACGTGATCATCCTGATGGTCGTCGCAAAAATTATCCGTGCACCTCTGTTCTTTGTGGCTACAGGAAGTGTCGCCAACGTAGGAGGAGCTGCCAGTGCTCCAGTAGTGGCCAGTGTATATCACCCGGCCATGGCCCCCGTCGGCCTGCTCATGGGGATTTCGGGGTATTTCCTAGGCATCTATGCTGCTCTTGGTTGCGCCTGGATTCTTGGTCAACTTGCTATGTGACCATCACCATGATCAATTGTAATTACCACATTCCCTTTCTTTCGTCCTGTTTCGACATACCGATGGGCGTCTGCTATCTTTTCCAGCGGGTAGTACCTGTCGATAACGGCCTGCATTTTGTCGGCTTCAATCAGTGCTTTTAGTTCAACAAGGTCTTTTTTGATTTTGCTCGCAGATCGGACATACGTAGCCACGAGAATGGCTTTTTTTCGGCCAAACATTTTGGTCCAAAACATAGACAATATCGTTGCGGGATTGCCGGCATCTAGATAGATCCCGTCCGGCGTCAACGAGTCTTTACATGCTGCAAATGATCGCTTCCCTACGGTATCAAAAATGATGTCGTACAGTTGACCATTTGTTGTAAAGTCCTCCGTTCTATAGTCGATGACATGATCGGCACCAAGAGACTTCACCATGTCAAAGCTGACAGCGCTACATACCGCTGTTACTTCAGCCCCGAGCGCTTTGGCAACCTGAATCGAAGCTGTACCTACCGATCCAGTGGCGCCGTAAATCAACACCCGTTGGCCTGGTTTAATCATTGCATTGTTGCACAAGAAGTTGATCGCCGTTAGTCCGCCTTCCACCATTGCGGCAGCATCCTCATAACGAACCTCGTCTGGCTTTGGTAAAATCGCTCCACTTTCAGGCATGCAAAGATACTCCGCATAAGTACCTGGAGTGGTGGCACCCGTCATACCAAAAACGGGATCACCTGGTTTATACGCTTGGACTTCATCACCTACAGCTACGACTTCGCCGGCAAACTCAACACCTAAAATATTATGCTTAGGTTTTGTAAGACCGGAGAAAAGCCGTGCGAATACAGGTTTTCCGGTGCGAGCACTGAGCCCTGCTGTGGTGGCGGTAGCAGCGTGGACTTTGACGAGCACTTCACCACTGCCAGGAACGGGTGTGTCTACCCGCTCAAGCTGAAAGACATCAGGCGATCCATATTGGGTGCACACGATGGCTTTCATTTTCTTTGCTTGATCTATTATTGGTTGGTCTATTATTGATAGCATCTTTAATGGGGTCTAGGGTTAGGCATCGGACCATCTCCAGGCATACCAAATAATGGTACACATGGCAGCGCAGGCTATGGTGAAAAAGAAGGCGTCATCAAGATCGGGTGTTAAATTGGCGGCAATAGTCCCTACTATCATGATGATTGCCCCAATGATGTTTACCCATCGGCTCACCCTGGCATTCAGGATCTGAGTCAGAAAAATCATCCCGATAGGAATTTGTAAAACAACGGCTGAAGCTAGCAAGACACCTTGTGACACTTGTGCGCCGTTTGATGTCATGACCAGCAACTCTTCGAGGTACCCTGACCGGAGAAATTCGTGGAAGTCACGGAAGGTGATATTGAATAGTACCACGATCCACAGGGTGGAGAGCTTGATTTTCATCTCAAGCTGGGTGGTTCTTGTATGTGTTGTCATGTCTAGTATTCGTATTGGTCGCTAAAAAGCGATTATTGTATGGTCTCTTTCGTTGATTGAAAGTGTACCATTAAGCGACTCGACATGAATCAGCCACAAGGTGTAATTGGGGTTGTAGATAGAGGTGCAATTGTGTACAAATACTTTTGAACTCATTAATTCGGTCTTCCCTGGCTCCGACCAGATTGGCGTCAAGGACATGTGGTTCAATACTTGTTTATAATGACCTTACGTAACGTATTTTGCACTATATGTAAGTAAAAAACGGTCTTCCCGTACTTGGTGCGGGAAGACAGGCAAAAACAACCTATGAATGCTAAATCAAAAGACATGGAAGCACTAAAGCAGATTCAGTTCGCGGGCGCGCACCACGGCTTCCATGCGATGGCGGACGTCCATCTTGCCATATACATTTGATATGTGACGCTTCACCGTTGCAAGGCTTATAAAGAGGTGGTCTGCGATCTCTTGATTTGTCATGCCCGTCGGAATAAGCCGTAAAATCTCGATCTCTCGCGGTGTTAGGGGTTCTACCAGGTCACTCGCTGCTCCACGCTGGGTTGAGTCTGTCATAGGTCCAGTGCGTTCGGAAAGAAGGGATAACAAATGCCGAGCAAACGAACGGCCTTCACTACTAGAAGTCACCAAACGCCGAAGTAGATCTTGCAAGAACCCCCCTTCATTTAAAAAAACGTCTGCAATTCCTTCTGATTCTGCCAGATTTAGAGCGTGCTCTAAGGACGACATCGCACTTATGCTTTTTCCCTGTGTCTGCTGAACCCACACACGAAGCAGTAAAATCTCGACCATACGGCCAGTGCGGCCACCCTCCTCTGCTGCAGCCAGCAGGCGCTCTACAAAATCCGACACCTCCAGCAGTTCCTCGGCCGATTCTTCTCGCTCATAGTGAGCAATCATCAAGCGCGCTAGCGTGATGTGCTCAAATTCCCGCAAGAAGCTCAGATCATCCTTCGAAGAGAGGCGGTGCTCAAGCGCCCAAGTCTGGGCATCCATCAAATGCCCCTGCGCAATCAACACCCGTGCTTTCAACGCAGCAACTGGACGCATCTCTGGAATCGGAAACGGTTGCTGTAATCGCTCAGCCTCCTCAAGCAAATCGAACGCACTTTTCAGGTCTCCTTTAGCCTGCTGTAGCCGAGCGGCAGCAACACTTCGACGAAACCGGTGCTCAGGCAATGCCGCCCCCTCACCCAGTTTCTCAGCTACTTCCAGATGTCGGGCAGCCGTTTCGAGATCACCCCGCCTCCGGCATAGGTCACTGAGTCCTCCATGCAAGTCTGCCGTACCAATGAGTACGGGCTTGCCCTGTTGCTGAGCAAGCTGAAGCGACTCCTCATACAACTTTTTCACATCCGTAAGACGGCCTTGCACCACTCGAATATCCGCCAGCACAAGGGTCCCCCCGATAACGTCAGAAAAGCTCCCTTCCTTTGTCAAGTGGGCCATACCGGTGGAAAAACTACGATACGCGGTCTCCAAATCCCCACTCACCCAAGACGCAATTCCGAGCATGGCCGTAGCCGCTCCGCGTGCCAGCACATCTTTCTCGGTAGAAAGATCAAGCGTACGCTGGGCATATTTCGCAGTCCCCAACACATCCCCTTGGGCCTGCGCCCGGATAGCCTGGTAAATGGCTATTCGCATTGGCAAGGAGCGAAATTCCTCCTCGTTAGCTACCACCATACCGGCAGCTACCGCTTTTTGTCTGGCTTCTGCGTTCACCGCGGCATCCTCCCACTGCACTGCATAGTTAAACCAGTCTTCAGCAAATGCAAGCTGGCCAATGCTTATTAATGCCCATACATATTCTGCGCAAAGGACAGGACGCACGCGTATCAGTTCTTCAGGGAGAGCCTTCAACCAGTTGAACATGGCAACCTCCTGCCTGCTCCTACGGATGACAGGCCCGATCATCTCGATGATATCCGCTGCGCGGTCAAAGTCCTGTGCCGCCAGCATGTATCTAATTGCCTCATGGTGCAATCCCTCGGCATCAAACCAGTTACCAGCACGGCGCTGCAACTCAGACAGACTACCCTGCCTGGTATTTGAGGACAGGTTCTCTTGCAACCGCCGCCGTAGAATATCAGCAAAAAGATGATGATACCGGTACCAACGTCGTTCATCGTCCAATGGAATGACAAACAGGTTGGCCCGCAAGAGGTCCTCCAACGTCTTCTGGCTGGAAGCTGTCTCGAGCACAGCATCGCACAGCGGCCCGGAAAGTCTATCAAGGAAGGACGTATGCAACAGAAACGTTTGAATGCCCTCTGGTTGCTGCTCAAGCACCTCCGCTATGAGATAGTCCGCCACATAACGATGGCTCCCTGTAAACGCCTCAATGAACCCGGCTGGATCCGAACGGCCGCGTACCGAGAGCGCCGCCAATTGTAGCCCAGCAATCCAACCTTCTGTTCGTGCTTCCAGGGTCGCAATATTCTCAGCAGAAAGGTTTAACCCCATCACCTCATTGAGGAACTGAGCAGCTTCCGACGGGATGAAGCGAAGGTCCTCAGCCCGCAATTCGGTCAACTGCCCCCGCGCTCTTAGGCGTGGCAACGGCAGAGGTGGATCTTCCCGCGTTGTAATAACCACGTGCATCTGCGGAGGCAGGTGCTCGATGAGAAAATTGAGCGCCTCATCGACCGGTGGCGCATCGATCACGTGGTAATCATCAAGCACGAGAATAAATGCATGAACAACAGATGAGATCTCGTCATGAAGTTCAGTCAGAATGGCTTCGGCAGTCGGTGGCTGAGGTGCCTTAAGCATATTCATTATCCCGTCTCCCAACCCCGGCTTGACCGCCTGTAACGCAGCAATCAAGTAGGTTAAAAAGCGGGTGAAATCGCTATCTCGCTCATCTAGAGACAACCAGGCCACCGGCTGATCGTGCTGAGAGAGCCACGAGCTAACCAGGGTCGTCTTGCCAAACCCTGCAGGGGCAGACACAAGCGTAAGCCGCCCAGCAACGCCCTCGGTGATTCGGTCAAGAAGGCGTGGACGAGCGACCACCTTAGCCCGGGCTGGTGGGGTATATAGCTTTGTGTTTAAGATCGACATGGGATTGAATAAACAAAATACACCCCCGCTTTACAACCTGTTCTACACCTTTAGCGTCAGCGCAAAGCGCACGGAGGCCCGTAGGTTTTGGCATGCATCATTTAATTCAAAATAGCCATGCTAAAAAAACACGTTTCAATGACGACCAGCCTTGCCGCTAATGAGCAGCCGGCTGAACATATATATATCCCCGTGCTCAGTAAGGCCCTGGGGTCCTGGAGACTCTCCATAGATCGCGAACCGCTCTCTGGCAACGAGATTACAAAACGATATGATCGAAAGGCGTCCCATTGGATGCAAACCCTCAGCCTGATGGGTTATCTCAAGGCGTACCGCTCTTTATTTCAAACCCTGTTTACAGACGGCTATCTTAGCGAGTTGCATGATGCCCCCTGGATACTGGATGCAGGAACGGGAAGCGGCGCACTTTCTCTGGCCTTTAATGCCGCACATTCGGCGCAGACTCCAAAAGGAAATGCGATGTTTAGCGGTATCGATCAATCGCCAGAGATGTTGCGCATCGCGCAATGTAGTTTTGACGAAGCCGGGTTAAACGCCGCGCTGCATAACTATGACATTTGTCAGTTGCCCTGGGAGCAAGACACGTTTGATTTCGCGATGGCGGCCCATGTGATCGAACACATCCCGTCTCCAGAAAAAGCATTGCACGAGTTGGTACGCGTTCTCCAACCCGGCGCTCCTTTATTGTTAGTCTTGACAAAAAAGAGCTTCCTGGGCGCGCTCGTCCAGATGAACTGGCGCGTGCACAGCATTGGGCACACTGAGTTAAGCGCATTGCTCAAGCGCGTTGGGCTTATCGATATCCAATTCATGCCCCTCGATGGCCTACTATGCAATCAAATGAGCATTGCTTGTGTTGCCAGG
>JAHQVL010000189.1 GCA_019634345.1 Rhodothermaceae bacterium | reverse complement strand
CACAAGCGCCGGCCAATGGTCCCAATCTTCCTCAGCCAGGCCGTCTTCTACGCTGATGATAGGATACGTATCAACCCAACCGGCTACCCTTTCTACCATTTCCTCGCTGCTTATGGGGTCCTCTCCCAGGTAATAGGCTGATTGCCTGAAGAAATGACTCGAGGCCACATCTACAGCTAAAAACACATCCTCACCTGGGCGCAAACCGGCTTTTTCAATCGCTTCAACAGCCATTGATAACATCTCATCCGCATTCGAAAAGTCAGGCGCCATCCCCCCTTCATCTGCACGTAACAACCGATACCCGTACCGATCGAAAGCGAGAGAAGCGCCCGCTTGAAATATCGCATAGGTATGCGCAAGTGCCTCATCTATACTTTTCGCAGATGCTGGAACGACCAATACATCCTGGATAGCAACCTGCCCTCCCGCATGAAGCCCTCCGCTAAATAAGTTGATCGTTGGGCGAGGTAGATGAATAGGGTCTCCCCCTGCTATCTCATTAAAAAGAGTAAAGAGTGGGACTTGCTTTTCCGATGCACAAGCCCTGCTAAAAGCAATAGACACCGCAAGGAGCGCATTGGCCCCCAACCTGGACTTATTGGATGTGCCATCGAGATCCAGCATTTTTTGATCTACCTCAGCCTGAGAGCCAATAGTCTGCCCTATTAATAGATCGGCAATATCTTTATTTACATGCTCAACTGCTTTTCGGCACCCCAATCCTCCATATCGCCCCGGTTGATTATCTCTCAGTTCATGTGCTTCAGCTGCACCACTTGAAGCTCCCGATGGAACAGAAGCTCTACCAACTGCTCCTCCTTCAAGCGTACAATGCACCTTGACCGTTGGACGGCCGCGGCTATCTAATATTTCCAGTGCGTTTAGGCTTTTTATTACAGGCATTCGTTAAGATATTCTATATAGGATTTAATCAACGCGTTCACAGTTAACGGTGGGCGCTTCATCGATTGAACACACCATTGCTTTTGACGCTGCTTTGCTTCAGAAGCTAAATACTCAAGGGGTGAACGCCCTTCAACACGCGCCAGCATACATGCTAAGGTGTGAGAAACAACAAACGGCTCCAATGTGCTTGCCCACGAAGCTCCTTCAACGGAGGACTCATAGGTAGCCCAGTATAACAACGCAGCACTATTGAATAGAGAGCGATGTTCAGGTAAATGATTGGCTTTGCTCAAAAAGTGAGTAAGTGAAAAACCGACATCAAAAGCTGGATCACCGATATGAATAACTTCATGGTCCAGGAGTACAATCTGCTCGTTATAAACCAGAATATTCTTTGGACTGTAATCCCCATGTACCACAGTAATCACACGAGCGCGCGTCGTCTCTACAAGTTCCTCTATAAAACCTTTTACCTCTGGTACTTGCTCGGCAGACCTCAGATAATACGGTTCTACCCGTAAGGATTCGAAGAACTGTTGATCTCTAAGGCTTCCATCGGCAGGGTACTTCTTCGCATCAAAGTTCCTATGTATACGTGCAAGGCATGAACCAAACTGAATCACCAGAGAGGATTGAATGCGCCCCTTCAACAGGTCTAATTTCCAATTTACGTGGGGTTCTGGGACGGCCTCCATGGCGATGATATGATGCCGGAGGTCTTCAAAAACCAATTGAACAATCGCTCCCTCTTCTGTTAGGGGCTTCAGCACTCTCATACCTTCAGCCTCTCGATGAATACGTTCCGGATCGCTAAACCAGTCGTCAGCGACTCGCAACTTTTCAAGAGCCTGCTTGAGGACCCAGTCAGGCCCCTCCTTTCTCTGAACGAGCACTGTTCGGTTCGATACCCCTCCAGCTAAAACCTGTATACCAGTAACATCTTCCCCAGGAATACCCTGCTGTTTTTCAAGGTAGTCCAATAGGTGTTCTGTGTTTTCAATATCCATTGGGAAAAGGGCAATCAAATGAATGTCATTTGATTGCGTTTCTGGTTTCGGGTTGCGCGTTTCGGGTTTGTTGCGAGTTAGGCGGAGGATTTCATGTTTAGGTTTTTGAATTTCCTGGCTTGCTCTTCAATCGCCTGTTCGGCAGCAAGACGTTCTATGCTTGAGGCGCCGAAGAAGCCGTCAATCCCCTCAGTGCGGTCCAGGACATACTGGACGTCTTCTGGGTAGGCAAGTGGGCCGCCATGGCAGATGACGATAATATCTTTGCGAAGGGCTTTTGCGCGGTCGTGCATTTTTTGCATACGTTCAGCAGCCTCATCCAACGAAGGAGCCGTTGTTTTAACCCCAATCGAGCCGGCTACAGTGGCACTCATATGTAGAACGAGTACATCCGCTCCGGCATCAATCATTTTGTCAACCTGTTCTAACTCGAACACGTAGGGGCACGTGAGCATATCCAATTTATGAGCCTCTCTAATCATCTCAACTTCTAGATCATAACTCATTCCCGTTTCTTCCAGAATTTGCCTGAAGTTACCATCGATAATCCCTACCGTTGGAAAGTTCTGTACGCCGTCAAATCCCATGTCTTTGAGTTGCTTCAAAAAGACGGGCATAAGCCTAAACGGGTCGGTACCATTTACGCCAGCCAATACCATAGTATCTTGAACAACCGGCAATACCTCACCAGCCATATCCTGAACAATTGCATTGGCATCGCCATAAGCCAATAGGCCTGCGGTACTCCCACGGCCAGCCATTCTGTACCGGCCGGAATTATAAATGATGATAAGATCTACACCTCCCCTCTCAGCAAATTTTGCTGATATACCCGTACCTGCACCTGCGCCAATAATGGGCCGGCCGGCAGCGACTTCATTCCTAAGACGTGAAAGACATTCCTGATATTCGATAAATGGCATACTTCCTCCTGTAATTAATTACGATTCCCGAAGATATCCCAGCATCTTGTCTGCCAGGGCAAGGGCAAAATCTGGGTCGTTAATATGTAAATCGAATGATTGCACATTCACGTGGGGCATCACGTGATTCCGTAGGGCTCCGAAAAGTGCTGCATTTGCCTCTGGATCGTAAAAAGGTTGGCCTTCAGCGTCAATCATACTGACTCCTTTGAGTGGCAAAAACACAGATACTGGTCCACGTGCCTCATTTAGCTTCCCGGCAATGATCTCCCCAAGTTGATTGCATTCATCAGGAGTTGTTCTCATCAGGGTTACAGTAGGATTGTGCCGGTATAGCGTACGCCCTTTAAAGGTGTCGGGAATGGTACGCTCTGCGTGAAAATTGACCATATCCAATGCGCCACACGAAACCACCTGAGGAATACCAACCCGCCCAGCTGCTTCCAGGCGGTTAGGTCCAGCGGAAAGCACACCTCCTACAAGTTCATCACACCACTCCGTTGTCGTGATATCCAATACGCCGGCTATATACCCATCATCAATTAATCCTTCCATTGCTCGTCCCCCAGCACCAGTTGCGTGAAAGATGAGAACTTCAAATCCCTCAGCTTCCAGTCGATTGCGTACCTCGGTAACACAAGGGGTTGTGACGCCGAACATGGTTGCAGCTATTACGGGCTTTCCAGAATCGGCCGGCTTTTCCTGCTCTACCATACCGCAAATAGCGCCTGCTGCATTTGAAAAGATGCGTTGTGAGATTCCGTTTAAGCCGGCAACATCAACTACGGAGTACATCATTGTGATGTCCTTCACGTCAACATAATGGGAGACATCAGAGGACGCGAGGGTAGAAACCATCACCTTTGGCACGCCAACGGGCAACTGCCTCATTGCTGCTGTGGCAATATTTGTCCCCCCTCCTCCTCCAAGCCCAAGTACCCCATCGAACCGACCTTTTTCAAACCACTCGAGAGTCAGTTCAGATACACCTGCAATCATCACATCCATCGCAAAACCGCGATCCTTCTTTTCGCGGAGCATTTTTATTGAGGCGCCTCCAGCTTCAGCAACCTCTTCCGCGGATATGGTCGGCGGAAATGCAGGGTCTGCCATCACGCCGGCATCCATAACGAGTACGTTATGGCCACGCTCAACAATACACTTTCGAACAAAAGCAAATTCCTCCCCTTTTGTATCCAGGGTGCCGATCAACAGAATAGTTTTTTTCATTGGGGGCTCTGTAAGATGGATGAACCAGCGGGAATATACGTTTCTTTAGGACAACCAAAAAGATTTTTTTGGTTGGTTTCGGGTTGCGTGTTTTAGGTTTCGGGTTAGTGGTTCTTCGGTTTTATGTCTAATCGACCAGATACAAGAAACTAGACGCGCAGATGGGTATGCCCATCTAACTGATTGCAAAGCAATAAACCAGAAACCAACCGATATAAATTGTTAGATTATGGGTTCATATTTGTAGAGATAGCAAATACTGTTTTATAGAATAACTTAGTGGCAAAAACGTATGCTCAATTATATCTGGGCCGGCTTGATTGTCTTTAGCCTGGTCTTTGCACTTATTTATGATATCCGTGATTTAAATCAGGATACATACAGAAACGGGCAACCTCTCCCGGTTACAATGCACTTCGAAGAACCTTACGATGCCTCTACACGGAGGCTTCCCGTACATGTGCATATTAATCAAACAGAATTTCAGCGCCTGTATGGGGTATCGCACGATGTTGATTCTATTTACGCCGGTACGCTCGTTCAAACCCTTGATGGACGCCAGCTACAGTTCGCCAAAGATGTATCTCTCCCTGAGCCCCTGGCCACGATCCGTTCTATGACGTCAAAAAGAGAGAACGATCTGAGAGGCCCCGTTTCATTTGAAGCGGCTGCCGGTGGTGCAGCTGTTACACGTGTGCCTGCCAATCTTTCATTTGCACGCGTTCGATTCGTAAAGCTCACGGCAATAACCCAGGCCGCATTGGACTTTGCACAAACTGCAGTAACGATTGCTATCGGATTAATCGGCGTTCTTGCTCTGTGGATGGGTCTACTTCGCATCGCTGAAACAGCCGGCATGATTCACCTGCTTGTCCGATTTGCTCAACCTGTATTTCGCCGCCTCTTCCCAGAGATCCCTAAGGATCATCCAGCAACCGGACTGATCATTTTAAACTTGTCCGCCAATGTACTTGGGCTCGGCAATGCAGCAACACCCCTGGGAATACGAGCCATGGAATCTCTGCAAGAACTAAACCCTCAAAAGGATACGGCAACCAATTCAATGGTACTCCTTTTGGCGATGAATACCGCCAGCGTACAGATCGTCCCTCCGTCTTTGCTGGTCGCCATTATGGGTCTCCAAGTCAATCAGTTATTCTTCTCAATTCTGTTGACCACCTTCTTTTCATTGATCATAGCTGTTGTGACGGCAAAGTTTCTTCAGCGGACGAAACGGTTTAAAGCCTCTGACCCTCTACTCACCAATCAGCCGGAAGGCTAACCGTTCTCTTTTAAGATATTATTCAGATTTGATAGACACATGGAAACTGTACGTAATTTAATAGATCTCGTCTCTGTTTTTGTTTTGCCCGCATTTATTATCGGATTCCCTATTTATGGGCTACTCAAAAAGGTGCCGGTCTACGAGGAATTTGTTGAGGGAGCCAAAGAGGGGTTTACTGTAGCCATTAAGATTCTGCCGTATCTGGTTGCCATCTTATTTGCTATTGGAATGTTCAGGGCATCTGGCGCCATGGACTTCCTTACTCAAGGCCTTCGCCCGGTTCTTTCGTTTATTGGCTTTCCCTCTGAGCTGGTACCGATGGCTATCGTTCGCCCCTTAACGGGGTCTGGTTCAGCGGCTATTGTTGCAGAGATGATTCAACAATACGGAGAGGATTCGTTGCTCGTCAAAATGGCTGCCACCATGTTCGGATCTACAGAGACCACGTTTTATGTGATAGCTGTGTATTTTGGGGCCGTCCAGGTTAAGAAAACACGCCACGCTGTCCCCGCCGGTCTCTTTGCAGATATAGCAGCCATGTTGCTAGCTGTTTATATCGTGCGGTTACTGTTCGGATAATGTATTAACCCCCAGGCGCGATATGGCGGATAGGTAATTGGAATCTCAAAAGAGTATCAATTAGGGTCTCAGCTGATACCCCTGAGACGGATTTAATTGTCAATCGCTTAAAAAACTGATTCAGGGCGATTTCCGACTTTGGCACACTTTTGGTTTATAAATTATTCAGCCAGAGTTAATTCTCCTTAAACGAAAATCTGACCCCGTAAGGTCAGATTTTTGTTTTTTTATGCAATGTCTACTGGCCGGTGATCGTCGAATCTGCTCGCCGATAAAGTGCCCCTCCATCCTTCTTCACGCTTACGGCCACTTCTCCACGCCCCATGGCAAGTATGCGGCTTTGTGCAACACCATTTCTGACGTAGTAAGATTCCACAGCGCGGGCCCTATCCTCTGCCAACGCCACTGCGTTCCTTTCACCGGGTACCGCGAATGCATCCACACGAATCGTCATGTTAGGGCATTCCGTTAGAATGTCCAGATTCTCATCCAATCGCGTGCGTGCGTCATCGGAAAGTACACTTGAATGATGCCCAAAGTATGCACGATTTAATGAAACAACCTCATCACACCGGCCGGCTGCGAAAGGATGTACGGTAACTAAAATCGTCTGACTGTCTGTGCCGAGACCATTCGTAACTGTGAGTTGAACTTCATGTACGCCTTCTTTATCAAACACCCTCGAAGGGAAAGGGGCTCTTGATATCTCACCGTCTTCAAACTCCCAAAGGTAATCCAGCGGATCACTTCCCATGACATTCGCATCAAAGTTGACCATGGTTCTGGTATCTGGGTCAATAGGATTGTTGTTCATTGCAACAATTACTGGAGCAGCATCTCGTGGAGTTACGATAACCGTATGGGTTTCGAAATCACTGCTTTCATCATTGTCCATTTGAAAGGTAACCGTGTAGGTCCCTGGGCGTGAGAAGCTATGCGTTGCATTGAGCACTGGTGAGACGTCTCCATCGCCAAAATCCCATTGATAGGATACGGGCTCGGAAGCTCGTCCCATATTACCGCGGGCTTCGAACGTACCCACTTCGTCTACTTCAAGGGTAGTAGGTGCATTGATCCTGTTAATTTCCACAGGCACAAATCGTCGGCTACGGGTACCACCAAAACTGATATTTAGTCCCAAGCTATACCGCATGAGAAGGTCATGATCGGCAAAGAGTCCTCTATCCGGCCCATCGATGGCATTATCCGGTAAAGAGAAATTGGATGTCCCTTCGAAGAAGAAGGAGACATTAGGGCTGATCATAATGTCCAACCCAGCACCAAATACGGGGCCCCATCCAGGCTCATCTTCGGGTTGATTGCCACCAAAAGCAACACCAGCTCCACCATGTATATAAGGAGCTACCTCCCAAAGTTGTGCACCAAGCGTATAACGAATGAGCATTTGGGCATTTGAGAGGCGTGTGTTTCCGGTAGAGCGAGCCAATCCTGTATTGACATCAGGCCGCAATACTTCGGTATATTCCCCATAATTATAGAGAGCGCTTACTCCAAGAGCAGGACTAATTTGATAACCAACTTCTAGCTGCCCTTTCACCCCAAGCTCCAACAGATTGTTATTGTTATCCCCGAGGTAATTTACAAACCCAAAACTAGGGCGAACAAAGAGGGCGTTTGAGGGGCGGCCCAATTGAGCACTTACACTCTGGACCGTTAGCAGGGCACAAAAGGTGAGAAGCCCTGCAATTCGCGACATTCGCTGCATATGTTTTTGAACGTGAGAACGTAGGTTAATAGAGATCTAACGTAATGAAATGACCAAATTTCAATTATTTCCCCTTAAGCTACTGTTTTTATTCCTCTTCGTCAAAAAAATAATTCCCTGCAGCATCCCTAAAAAAAGAAAAACGCAGGAACACCTATAAAAAGGCCCTGCGTTTTTCACGACAATCGGTCTTCAGTCTAAACTGAATGACTAGAGTTCAAGAACTCCGTTCTCACAAAAGTACGGGTTAGAAACGTACCGATCTGCAGCCTCGTCATTACGCCACTCTGCTCCGTCGATGAAATAGCGGAACTCATGTACGTTTCCAGGCTTGAAGGAGATCGATTTTTTCCATACTCCTTTCTTGGAATCAAGCTTCATAAAATCTGAAGCAGTATCCCATTCGTTGAAGTCACCGACTACTGCAACGGTGTCTTGAGCTACTTCCGCTGGTAATTCAAAAGTTACTCGAACTGTTTTGCCTTTAGGGCTAGCTTTCTTTTCGACCATAGCTGTGTTTTATTTCAATTTCGCTGGTTTTCATTAAAAAGGTAGAGGAACGACTTACCTTAGAAACAAGTTTATTACGGAAGCGCTTCAGAAAAAAAAATTAACAAAAACTTAAGCTAATTAAGTTTTGGCACCTCCTATTCTCCTCTCTGAAAGCACCTGAAGCGGCAAATAATATACCTCTTCAGTAATTATTAGCTACTTCACATATTCCCTCGTATTTTCCGGTTAGTTTTACCTACCGGGTTTCATTTTTTCCCTTTCTGGCCACTGGTCCCCAATTATGAATATATGTTTTGCCACCTCTGAATGTGTCCCCTTTGTCAAGACTGGTGGGCTCGCAGATGTAAGCGGAGCTCTCCCTAAAGCCCTGGCTCAAATCGGCTGCAATGTGAAAGTGTTTGTCCCCCTTTACCAGTCTATCCATACAGACAAGTACGACTTAATTTTTGCGTCGGATTTGTACAATACACAGATAGATGCAGACACGTATCATCGACACTTTAATACCTGGTATGGGAAGCTGCCTGATTCCGATGTAGAAGTCTACTTTGTCGATTGTCCTGGATATTTCCATCGCTCGTCGACCTACACGAATGATATGGACGAAGGAGAACGATTTATCTTTTTCAACCATGCTGTGTTCTCGATCATGCAGCGGTATAACTGGCACCCAGATATCATACACTGTAATGATTGGCAAACCAGCCTGATGCCGGCAATGGCAAAACACAGATATAACTGGGATTCATTATTTCAGGGTACCGCCTCTGTTCTTTCTATACACAACATTGGCTACCAGGGCCGGTACGGACAACATTATGTGCACAGTGCAGGTTTGCCTCAGGATTTTTTCTACCCTGGCGGCCCTGTTGAATACCATGGCTCATTTTCGTTTATGAAAACGGGGGTCGTCTTTGCAGATGCTATTTCAACCGTGAGCCCAACCTATGCCCAGGAAATTCAGACACCAAGTTTTGGAGAAGGGTTGGATGGCATATTGAGAACCCGTAGCCAGGATGTCTGGGGTATCTTAAATGGCATAGACACAACGGATTGGAATCCATCTCTCGACCCTCATATTGCGTCCACGTTTGATGCATCTTCTTTGGAAAAGAAGCTTATCAACAAAAAGGCTGTGGTTGAAGAAATGGGACTCCCCTATCGTGAAGAAACCCCGGTTATTGGGATTATCTCACGGTTTGCAAACCAAAAAGGCTTCGACCTGCTCAAACCAGTACTTGAAAACATCCTATATCATCACGATGTGCAATTTGTCGTGCTCGGCAGCGGAGAGCAGCATATAGAGGATTTCTTCAACTGGGCACATACAGCTCATCCAGACCGCGTTGGAATATATATAGGATACAACAATGGGTTAGCCCACCGCATTGAAGCAGGGTCAGACATGTTCTTGATGCCATCCGCGTATGAACCCTGCGGCCTAAATCAAATGTACAGTTTGAATTATGGGACCGTCCCTATTGTTCACAAGATCGGCGGACTGGCGGATACCGTTCAGGATTACCATGAGCACCATGGCAAGGGCAATGGGTTTTCATTCTATGAGTTCTCCCCGCATGTGCTTCGGGATACGATCGTTCGTGCCCTTGCTGTGTATCATGACAAAGAAGCATGGAATGCTATCGTCCAGCGAGGCATGGCACAAGACTTTACCTGGGAAAACTCAGCGAATATCTACAAAGAGTTGTACGAGTACGCGGCTGGGAAGGTGTAACCGGAGCTGCTACTGCCCCAGAAAACTGCTCATCCCAAGCAATCGATCTGTGTTCAGCCGGATATCAGAATAGTAGACGAACGCGGTGTACAGATTTTCTGGACGGGGTACTGTTCCTCGCGGCAAGCGGTCCTGACTGACTACGTATCGATAATCGTAGTGCCCTTGCTTGAGGAGCAGTTCAATCTCGTACTGCTCTCGTTCAGGAATCCATTCCATTTGGTGGGCCGCATCCGCCTGCCACCCATTGAAGCTTCCTGTGATGTACACGCTATTCCCCAGTCGTTGGCCCGTTTCAGGGATATAGCTAAACAATACATTTACATATTGAGCGGAGAAATCAGGGGTTGATACGTCCTGTACAACACCTGAAATAACGGTCTGTCCATTTAGGACGGGGTCCAGCGAGTTACCTGGAAACCGGGCGTAATCAGGCTCGAGTGTTATTCGAAAAGGGAGCTCATTAAAGTCTACCCGAGCGATTTGATTCCCAACCCGTAGCGCACTCAGATCCAGGAAATAATCCGCAGTGATGGGTTCGAAAGCTTGAGAGGGCTGCAAGAAAAAGCGCAGGGATGGAGGCTGACTCAAGCTCGGCTGTTCACTGCATCGCGGTGATTCGAAGCGGCCATTTCTTGTAAAACACACCTTGAAGTCAAAGACATTACCATCCAGAGAGGCGGGTTGCAAAAACAATGCAGCCGGCTGAATGGCCGCGAATCCTCCCTGCCCGACGATAATATTCTCAATCCCCATTTGGACTGCTGTAATCTGCTCCGTGATAAAAAAAGGACGCTCAAATATCACCTCAGTCTCCCGGCCCTGTTCGGTGACACGTAAGATGTAATTCCCGCTCACTAAAAACGACATCGATTGATTGGGAAAGCGATAGGAATAGTGCGTATAGGGCACATCGGTTGCGCGTGAGGGGGTATAGTTTATGATATCATCCCGTTGAAACGTACCGAGGTACTGGGCGGGAGACAGGTCTCTCTGCCAGTCTATGTCCATATGATAGAAATAGATCGATAACGGCCGTCCCGAGGCCTCCAACACGTCAAACTCCAGATCCAGGACCTCTCCCGAATTTAAGACGAGGATCGGAAACTGCCGCTCTACAACAGAATTTGCAGTGAACTCGTTGACAGAAGAAGGGGTGGATCGATAGAGTTGGATGCTTTTGACAGACGAATCGATAGGAGCAAGCTGCATACCGCGTGGTTTCTCAGGCTCCGGCTCGATAATAAACGGTTCTCTCTCCTTCTTCTCCTTCGTCTTACCTGCCCCTGAACACCCGGCAAGAAGCAAAATGAGTGTGCTGATCGACAAAACGTGATACCACTTACAGCATGCAAGCATGAATAATCTAATTGGTTCGTTTAAGGGCTCGACTAATATAACGCATCTTTCTCGCAAAATCGGTATAAAATGCAGCTTCAGGTAGCGCGCCAATTTGGATTAACTCCTCCTCCAATACTTCAGCTTCTTCTAAGGCCTCCTCTATGCCTCCCGTCTGGAAGAAAACCTGGGTTTTTTTGATTCTATAATAGCGTTTGATCGCAGTTACATTGGCTCTTTGATCAGGAATCATGTTGATATCGAGTGCTTCAAGTGCCTCGCGCGCTTCTTGTTGATTCTTAGCGATGTCGTGTAAAATAGCCTCTAAAAAAACTTGCAAACTGGTATCACTTGAGGCTGTGCGCAATCGCTTTATTTTCTCTTCATAAGGATTGGGCTCAAGCAAAATCATGAGTAATTCAGGGTAGTCTATTAACGATTTCCGTAACTCGATAAAACCAATTTGATCGTGCAGAAAAAGAGGAAGCCCGTCCTTTGCCCTGTTATAGGCCTGCATGGCTGCATCAGAATTATCTTGCATGACCTGCGCATCACCAAATCGCATCCACATCAAAGGGGTACGATATTGCTCGGCTTCTCCACTAAAAAGACGCTCAATGCGTGCTATCACGGAGTCTGGCTGACCGAGTCCAATATGGACCTGTGACCAGGTTTCAATTGCAGGTTGATACATGGGTTCATATTCCAAGGAAGCAGTCAAAGCAATCAGTGCACGTGTGGTATCAGCTTCAAGAAGAGCCGCCATACCTTCTCTGTGTTTTACAACAGCAGGAGGGACATGATGGGGGCATCGGCGCTCAAACAGAGAAGGCACCGCAAATCGCCGTGTCACATAATCATGCGTAACCCTGGGCACTACCGGGAGCTCAGTTAGATAGGCCTCCCACTCCAATGTAAGTTGCCTTGGAGATTTGCCGTAGACCTGCTCAAAATTGCTGTACGCATACACGTCCATGATCCTGTCGACACCATAGGTATCGATCAGGAATTGGACAAAGGACCCCATCGTTGTATAAGACACGGCTCCTCGCCCTGTCCAAAATCCCAATGGAGATAAACTTCCTTCAACACGATCTCGGATATCGGAGCCGACACTGCTTTCAGTTTGCTTCGCTGCAATGGCCGCCGTCATCACTTGATCATGGGGAGAGGGCCGGCCTTCAGAAGGCTCGAGGGCTACAGCTAGCCCTTCAACTAGACCAACAGATAAAGAGGCATTCAGTATGGGCAGCCCAAATTCTCTGGAAAACACATGGATCAATTCATGCGAGAACACTTGATCGAACACATCCGCATACACATGGAGTTGAGGTGTGGCAAGCCAAACGGGAGCTACATTGGTGAACCGAGCACCTGTAAATCGCTCCTTGGTGAGCGGGTCAGGGTATATAAAAGATTTAATCCTCCCATTTACATCAATGCCTAGCTGTTCTTTGAAGTAGGCATACCGGTATTCATGATCGTGTTCGTACTTATAGAGAAGAAAACTACTGGTTACCGAAGGGTCGTAATATATATCAAAGTGTTCGGTAGCAAGATGCCCTCCCAACTCATCCTGAATGAACCAGGAAGGGGAGTTGATATTCAAACGTGCCGAAAACAAATAGAGGGCGCCAATAGCCAGGATTGCCCCTGTTCGAAGTATTCTCAATGGGAACCCGAATTGCCGATCCGACCGAAAATGCAGTCCGATAAACACGAACAGCGCGGCCCATAATAAGCTTAACACCCTGAATATTATCAGCCCGGATCGGACCGTAACCTCCTCATCATAGATGGGGCCCATGACGCCCCCGAATACGTGGTTATAGGTAAAAAATTGAGAGTGGAACCCTATATCGTAAAGAGGCCCAGCAATACAAATAAAGAGGCCCAGTAGCACGTGCACCAGGTATTTACGTTTAATCCCAGATCTATCAATCGCAAACGCAAGAGAAACAGAGAAAGGGACCGTTATTACTGGGAAAAGCAGGAAAAACATCAGGCCCTGCACATACTCGCAATTCGGCTGCCAAAGGAGAGACAAAGTCAGCATAAGAAGAGGAATCAGCAGCAATACGAGGTGGGTTTGAAGCACTGACTGAAGACGCTTGCCTCTCTTGAACAGACTAAGGCCAGAAATACCCGCCACAAAGAAAGAAACAAATGCAAGAACTGCAGCCGATTCTACGTGCAGTAGCCGGAATAAAGGAAGCATCCACAGCACGCTACATACAAGTACATAAGCCCCGGCAGACGCTTTTATCATTGTTGGGAATCCTCTATTGAAAATAAAGGGCTATACCGAATCGGCATAGCCCTTTAAAACATACAGCCGTTCTCGATTATTTGTTCTTCATTTCTTGAACTTCGACACGGATATCTTGAGCCATCTTTTTTACTTCTTGCATGGCCTTACGGACACGAGTGCCTGCAGCTTTATTCTTTTTCCCATAAAACTGACTGATATCCCCTTCTAATCCTGTCACAAGATCCTTTAGTTCCTCAAATTTGCTCATGATAAAATCTCCTGAAATGTATGAATAAAACAGAATTGAGACGTGCACTAACACATTGAGAGGGCTGGAGTTTCTAACCACTTTTCCACATGCATTGATCGGCTCCTCCATTTTCCGTTCCTTAATGGGTAATATATGTGTCTTACCTGTGCAACCGCATCATACTTCACAGGTTAGACAAGCCTCTTCTGTTAACATAGGCCAAGTGCTGTACCGTGCCATGTGCGATTTTAACCACCTTCACTGTCATACTCAGTATTCATTGCTCGATGGAGCAGCTCGTATAAAATCTTTGATATCGAGGGCAGCAGAGCTTGAGCACTCTGCCATAGCTATCACTGATCACGGGAATTTATTTGGTGTACCTGAGTTTTTCACGTATGCCAAAAAACAAGGCGTGAGGCCCATCATTGGATGCGAGTTTTATGTAACCCCTAGTGGGATGCATGATAAATCGGATCGCACCCGGTATCATCAGGTTCTTCTTGCAAAAAATGAAGCCGGGTATAAAAACCTGATCAAGCTCTCGTCGCTTTCTTACTCCGATGGATATTATTACAAACCGCGGCTGGATAAAGAAATTCTCAAGCAACATAGTGAAGGCCTCATCGCAACGACCTGTTGCCTTCAGGGAGAAGTTCTCCAAAATATTTTAAAAGTAGGCGAGGACCGAGCTAAGCGTATTTTTGAATGGTATATAGACGTATTTGGAGAAGATTATTACGTCGAGATCCAGGATCATGGCATTCCCGATCAAAAGAAGTGTAATGCCGTGCTTCTGCGTTGGGCCAAGGAATATAATGTCAAAGTCATTGCAACAAATGATGTGCATTATGTTGAGAAAGAAGACGCTGCTGCTCAAGACGTTCTCTTGTGTCTTCAGACAGGTAAGGACCTGAATGACCCGAACAGAATGCGTTTTGAGAACGATCAATTCTACCTCAAAACGACAGAGGAGATGATTGCGGCCCTTAGCACAGACATTGAACTGGCGCTGTGTGAGGCCATGCTCGATAACACTCGAGAGATTGCAGATAAGTGTGTATTCGACCTTCCAATGGGGACGTTATTGATGCCTCATTATCCCATCCCT
>JAHQVL010000188.1 GCA_019634345.1 Rhodothermaceae bacterium | reverse complement strand
TCTGGAAATGAACCAGTCTATGATCATGCTTCCTGAGGACCCGATGCAACCTCGTTTATGTGACGAGCGCGTCGGATTTTTTAGCGTTCGAACAACCGATTACGGTCGCGATGCACAAGAAGCAGAGCAACGTTGTTTTATCACCAGGTGGCGATTGGAGCCCAAAGACCCGGAAGCCTTCGCACGTGGTGAACTTGTCGAACCAGTCAAGCCCATCGTGTATTACATTGACCCGGCAACACCCATGAAGTGGCGGCCTTACTTGAAGCAAGGCGTTGACGACTGGAACAGGGCTTTTGAAGAGGCCGGCTTTATGAATGCCATCATGGCGAAGGATCCTCCTACACCCGAAGAAGATCCTGAATTCAGTCCAGAGGATATTCGATATTCGGTTATCCGCTACTTCTCTTCTCCAATTCAAAATGCCTTTGGGCCGCACGTTCATGACCCACGAACAGGCGAAATCCTGGAGAGCGACATTGGCTGGTACCATAATGTGATGAAGTTACTTCGTAACTGGTTCTTTGTGCAGACAGCCGCAATTAATCCGGATGCTCAATCTACTGAATTTAAAGATGAGGTCATGGGCCGGCTTATCCGGTTTGTATCCGCTCACGAAGTAGGACACACCCTGGGATATCCGCACAATTGGGGGTCCAGTGTTGCTTATCCCGTTGATTCCCTTCGGTCCAAGACCTTCACAGATGAGATGGGTACGGCTCCCTCTATCATGGACTACGCCCGCTTTAACTACGTAGCTCAACCTGGCGATGGAGTCACTAACCTGATGCCTGACATTGGAATCTATGACAAGTGGGTTACCAAGTGGGGATACACCCCGATCCTTGAAGCTGCTTCAGCGGATGAGGAAAAAGCGATACTCAACGAATGGGTTGTTGAGCGAGCTGGAGATCCGCTGTACTTCTATGGCCGGCAGGGCCCCAGCATTGACCCGCGCTCTCAGCGTGAAGACCTGGGCGATGACGCCGTCAAAGCAAGCACCTACGGTGTCAACAATCTACAGACTATCCTCAACAACCTCGTTGAGTGGACCTCTGAGGACGCAGAAAACTATGACGATCTTGAAGAACTCTATGGACAAATTGCTGTTCAGTGGAATCGCTATATCGGGCACGTAGCAAACAACGTGGGTGGCTGGTATGAAAACTTCAAAACATCCGACCAGGACGGTCTGGTTTATGAAATGGTGCCAGAGTCTCATCAAAGAGAAGCCATGGAGTGGATTGACCAAAACGTATTTACGACGCCTGAATGGATGCTCAATCAAGGTGTGCTCCGGCGCATCGAAGGGGCTGGAGCAGTCGAGCGATTGCGGCGCTACCAGGTTGGCGCAGTGAACACGCTCCTGGATCCACAGCGCCTTGCTCGAATGATGGAAGCAGAAGTTATGATGGACGACACGTATACGTGCGGCGAACTGTTTGCTGATGTTCGGAATAGCGTGTGGAGCGAATTGAGTAATCGTGCATCGATAGGGCCTTTCCGCCGTAATTTACAGCGCGGCTACCTGGAACGGCTCGAAATGCTTATGACCGAGGAGGCACCTCCAACCCCTTCGTTCTTCGCTAGCTACGGCTTTGTAAATGTTGACGTAAGTCAGTCTGACATCAGAGCTTACGTCCGAGGAGAACTGGAAACAGTAAAAAGAGATGCAAACAGAGCCCTATCACGAGGTCTTCCAGACAATATGACCAGGCTCCACCTCCAGGATATCGTCATCCGGATTGACGATATCCTGGACGGAGACGACTAGTGTGTCAATCTAGTCTAGAAGTGCTTCAAGGACGCGGCGGCGGTCTCCCGGTGTGGAGACCGTTTCCGCGGTCTCGATGTACGCTTCTACTAACTCATCATCATCTTCGACCGCATCGGAAGCCTTTAACAATGCACGCGCTTTATCGCCGGGGGTGCTGATCGTTCGAACCGCTTCAAACCATGCCAGCATAGATTCCTGGCTCATTTCAACCGAATCAAAGACGTGCATAAGAACTTTCGCTCGGTCCCCAGGGATAGAAACTGATTTTGTAACCGCAAAATAAGCCGCTGCTATGTCTTCATCTTCAACCACATCCGAAGCCATCATCAAAACACGCGCTTTATCTCCCGGTGTACTGATTCCTCTCACCCGATCTAGCCACGCGACCACAGATGACGGTCCCATTTCTACAGAATCGTAAAGGTGAACCAGTACTTTGGCTCGATCCCCAGGAGTAGACACTGATCCCGCAACATCCAAATACACATCAAGGACATCCTCGCTAACCTCAAAGTCTTCCATCTGAGTAGCTGCAGACAGTAAGACACGTGCCTTATCTCCTGGTGATGAAATTTTCCTTGCAGAACGCAGCAAGTATCCCATGGAATCATCGTCCAGTTCGGTGTAATCAAGCAATGAGAGGAGGACTCTCGCATGATCACCAGGTGAGGATATGGTACTTACTGTTTCAAAGTATACCTCAGTGGCATCTGGTACAAAAAAGGGCACTGCTGCTTTCATGAATCGCGCTTTATCTCCGGGTGAACTAATGGTTCGTGCTGTTTCCACAGCCAAAATGTATGGCTCGGTCTCGTCCAGTAGATCTTCTTCAACAAGGTGGATTAATACTCGGGCCTTATCCCCTGGAGAACTGATTGACCTTACAGCATCAAAATAGTCCTTCGTTGCCTCTTCGTACCTTAAAAAAGCTTCTGCCGTTGCTTTTAAAAACCTGGATTTGTCGCCTGGAGAAGAAATGCCTGAAGCAACTTGTGCCGCCCTGGTTGTTTGGCGGCCCGTAAGTTCAGCCAAATCAAAAAGATACAACATGTATAAGGTCTTAACCCCTGGGCTATTGATAAGATCAGCTTCATCCAGTAAACCATCTACCCCGTCTGTACCTAGAATCCTCTTCGCCCGAGACTCTGCTCCCATTCCTGACTCTCTAATAAAGGTTGGCAATACATCCGCAAACCATTCTTGGGCCTTCTCATCGTACGGCTGCCGTTTCCCATTTCGACGATAGGAGTACTCCAACTCATTTCCAGAAAATGCTTCAACACGCAGTCGATGCCGCTCATTTCGTGTTTTCTCTTCAATCTCCAAAAAACTCCCTCTGGTCATCGACTTGATTCCGCTGTCATCATCCAGCCACTCAAGCTCCCCCTCAAACTCAACCTTAAGTACATGCCTCCCATTTTGCCAGTGGTAGCTATTTTTGCCACCGGTGTTGATGCTAATTCTTGTTTTTCGCTTTTTACTATTCTGAGCGAAGGCTTGCTCGCTGCAAAGGAACAGCATTAATAGGGCAAGCAACCCCGTTCGCACTATTTTATAGGTTATCATTTTTTTGTCCCTCATTTAGCACTTGCTCAACACGATGTAGTGTCTCCAAAACTGATTCATTGAGATTATCAACTTCTTTTAATTCTCTTTCTCTAAATAAGTAGGTATCAAGGGCCGTTTGATAGTAACTATTTTGCTGAATAGATTGAATCGTGCTCTTCAACGCCTGTCGCACTCGCTCATCTCTCATTAAAAACCTTTCCTTCTCTGACAAAAAAGTTATCAATAGGCCGTACCGGTCTTTCGATGTAGGTAAAGATCGAACGGCTTCTAGATACCGCAGGGCTGCTTCAGTACTCAAATCAGAACGGATCAATAAATTCAGTAGAGATTCAAGCCTCCCTGAAGGCATTGAAACAGTCAATGCAGCGCTAATGAACGCTAAGTGCACGTCTTCCGAAGCGGGTAATTGATGAGAGGCTTTTATCAATAAGCTCTTTTTTTCGCCAGGTGATGAAATTCTACTCACTGCATTGAGCCACAATATCATCGACTTTTCGCTGAGATGTGGCCCCTCGTTTGTTGAATTAGTGCTCTCCGGCTCTTCGATTGCTTGCGGAGTCACAAGCACATCTCCAACAATCTCAGGTCCGCTTCCATTTACAATCGCTGGCGCTAACTCTGATTGAGCAGCAATTTCTAGTTGCAACGAGGCAGGAGCTACTGTCTGGACATCTACCAAAGGTCCTGTCTCAGAAGGTATTTCTGTCGCAACGTCACTTGGTGCGGGTTCTAGCTCTTCTGCTCCATTGCTAATACCCTCGTTCTGTGTGACCACGGGTGCTTCATCCGGTTGTATAACACTCTGATCTGCCAGCGGCACACTGGGAGAATCGTCCTGAACGAGTTCATGGAGAACGGGGCTATTTTCAGCAAATGCAATCAGCGGTGCTACATAGGTAATGCTGGCGAAAAGGCCTAACGCCACCAAAACCATGATGCCATACACCTTACTTGAAATCTTGTAGGAATCAGACAGCTTCCTGTTCAGGATACTTCTGACTCGAATAAATAACTGCTTCTTGCTGGATGTAGCCGGCGCCACAGCGATTGGCGAGTAGCCTGCCATAGGTATCGATGCAATTTTGGCAAGGCACGAGGCATACTTTTTAGGCTGTTTTGATAAAGAAACGACCCAGTCATCACAAGCAATCTCCCGATCTTGATTCATAAGCCGGCTTAATATCCAGATCGCTGGATGGAAAAAGAGCAGAGCCCTGGCAACTTGTTGCAGAAGAATGGTCCAATCATCTAGGCGACGAATGTGCGCAAGTTCATGCAAAACCACTTGCTCTACCTCACTACTGTCAAGTACTGCAACCATAGGTTCGGGTAGGAGGATCATGGGATGCATGTACCCGACTGCAACGGCTGATTTGATTGAATTAGACACTCCGGCCTCAACCGATCTCGCTCCCTTGATTGCTCCCAACCAGTGCGAAAGAACGTGTTTGATCAAAGGCGTGGGTGAAGCAGCCTTGCGTTTAATTCTAAATACAAGCACACCACTGTAGAGGAGCCTTAGCAATAACAAGCTACAGACTACACCCCAAATAACAGAGATGATAGTTAAAACAAAAGGAGGAGGTGTACTTATTGAATATGAATAGACTGCTTCAGGAAGGCGCTCAAATATTCCCCACGATGTTGCCTCTTCCTCAGGCAAAATTACTGGCTCAGCCAGCATATTTGCATCTAGTGCAACAACATCATTCGTGTCAATGTCCATTGCCACAACAGCATTTGCATCAACATCTTCTGCAACCATTGCGTTCGCATCAACGGCTACTGCTTTATTCGAATTGGCATCTGGGTTTGCTATTACAACTGCTTCATTATTTGCTGATTCGAGTTCATCGGAAGACGGTGTAACCACCATTGCCAGGACGGGCTCTTCTTGCTGGCTTTCAGCAACAGCAGGTTGAAAGAATGACTCAGGCATACTTCTCACTCCCTGCCACCCAATTAAGGCTATGCACAGAACCAGGCCGCTTACCCAAATGACGTATCGCGTTGACGCATTAATAGGGCGCACATGAGAAATGCATTTTACACCGAGCCACAGCAGAACCACAAGCAACAAACCTCCCCAAACGCCATTGAGAAGTGTAACTGCGATCCATTCGGAGATGATATTGACCGTTTCTTGTTGCATTTATTCACTACCTCCCTGGGGCTGATCGTCACCAGAGTCTTCGATAATCTGACGCAACAGTTTCAATTCATCCTCATTCAGGTTCTCATCTTCCATCAGGTTCAACAAGAGTAACTGGGGGGAATTATTGAAAAAACGCTTCATCAAGTGCTTCAGCGCTCCTTTTCTTGCTTCACCACGACCCACAACGGGATGATAAACAAACGCACGTCCTTCTTTGTGATGCTCCAGGTATCCCTTTTTTTCCAGAATACGCAGCATGGTGAGTACTGTACTATAAGCCAGGGGGGTGTCCTCAGGAAGCGCATCAACGACGGCCTGTACCGTCGAGGGGCCTAACTCCCAGACTATTTGCATCAAGCGCAGTTCTGCGTCTGTGAGGGTTTGTGATTCTTTTCTCGCCATCAAACTATTAAACATTTAATACCTAACATGAGTAATGTAACTCACACCAACTCAAATGTCAATTAAAGAATTAATAGTTTGGAGTATTTATTGAACGAGTGTCCAGAAAAACTACTCAGACTGGCTGTCGAAATGGGCACGCACTATACCATAATTTTCTACACCTACAAACTTGTCAAATCTCACATAGTGTTGCTCTTGGGTACCTTCATGGTGCATCCCGATTTTTTTTAGCACATGGCCTGAAGCCGGGTTGGTTGTGAAGTGCGATGCATAGATTCTATTCAGCTTCATTGCAGTGAAGCCAAACTCAAGAACCCTGCTTGCTGCTTCGGTACAATAGCCTTTATTCCAATAGGGTAGACCTACCCAGAATCCCATCTGGGCCCTCTGATGGGCGAGCTCCAGGTCGAGCCCAATTGAGCCAATTAACTCGCAAGACGCTTTCAGCTCCATAGCGAAGTTAACCATTTGCCGGCGCTTGAAATCCTCGTACTGATTCATGATCCACATTTCTGCTTCTCCTTCTTTATAAGGATGAGGCATAAACGTAGTCTCTGCCAACTCACGAACACCTGCTAATTCTTTGACCCGAGGTGCATCGATCAATTGAAATTGTCGCAATGTTAGCCGGCTGGTATCCAGCACCGGAAAAGTACGAGGAACGGACATGGTTTTATAGCAAACAGCACAATATAGGGTGATGCCAGAATGAGCATCGCCACACAGTATACCCAATCGAAACGCTATAAGCCAGAGGATGTGATTGTCTTAGAGTTAACAGCAGATCCGTTAGCACTTGCCTTGGCGTCTATCTCTTTTTTGTATCCGACCACAGCCTCTACAAACGATTTAAAAAGAGGATGAGGACGATCTACGACTGACCTGTATTCTGGATGAAACTGAACGCCTATAAACCACCGTTTTTCGGGCAACTCAACAATCTCCACGAGATTGCTTGCCTTATTCAATCCAGCGAGGCGCATCCCATGATTTTCCAGTTCAGCTCTAAACTTGTTATTGACCTCATACCGGTGGCGATGCCTCTCTTTGACCTCTTCGGCCTGGTAAATGCTATATGCTTTTGTACCTTTCTCTACGTGACAATCATACGCTCCAAGCCGCATCGTTCCGCCCTTTAAAACCACCTTCTTCTGTTCCTCCATGATGTCTATGACGGGATGTAAGCTATCCGGCTCAAACTCAGTGGAATGAGCATCGTCCCAACCAACAACATTACGGGCAAACTCTATAATCGCGCATTGCATCCCCAGGCAAATACCTAAGAAAGGAAGGTCATTAAGACGGGCATACTGTACAGCTGCTAACTTTCCATCAATGCCTCGCTCTCCGAACCCAGGAGCTACCAATACGCCTGCTGCCCCTTGCAAGTGCTCCTCAACGTTTGCTTCTGTGAGATCATCAGACAAGATGTACCGGATGCGTACAGATACGTTATTTGCAACGCCCGCAAGTACAAAACTTTCAGAAATAGACTTATAGGCATCCTGATGCTCAACATACTTCCCTACCAAAGCTACTTCAACTTCTTCCCTAGAGCTTTTTAGTCGCTTTACAAACTCGATCCAATTATCAAGATTGTGTTCTACAGCTACATCCTTAGGTTCAATCGAAAGCTTCTCCATCACAAGCGTATCTAGCTCCTGCTCTTTCAAAAGAATCGGCACTTCATAGATGGATTCTGCATCCATAGCCGCAACAACAGCTTCCGGCGCCACATTGCAAAACCGAGCAATCTTTCTTCTCAATTCCAGATCCAATTGGTGCTCGGCCCTACACAATAACAGGTCAGCCTGCAACCCATGGGACAGCAATGTTTTTACCGAGTGCTGGGTAGGCTTGGTCTTTAACTCTCCTGCCGCTTGCAAATAGGGCACCAGGGTTAGGTGAGCAATTAATGTATTCTTGGACCCCAGCTCATAACGAAGTTGGCGAATCGCCTCTAGATACGGTTGGCTCTCAATATCACCCACTGTACCTCCAATCTCGGTGATGACAACATCGTATTGCCCCGTTGATCCAAGGTTCACCATCCAGCTCTTGATCTCGTCAATAATATGAGGCACAACCTGTACCGTTTTGCCTAAATAAGCCCCTTCTCGCTCCTTCGTGATCACATTAAGGTACACGCGGCCCGTGGTTACATTATTAGCCTGGGATGTGGGTACTCCCAGAAACCGCTCGTAATGGCCAAGGTCTAGATCTGTTTCTGCACCGTCATTTGTGACATACACTTCACCATGCTCATAGGGGTTCATGGTGCCAGGATCGACATTGATGTACGGATCAAACTTTTGGATCGTTACCCGTTGACCGCGCGCCTCCAGTAAGCGGCCTAACGAAGCAGAAAAAATACCTTTTCCAAGCGAGGATGTAACCCCACCCGTAACAAATATATACTTGGTGTGCACGTACTTTGAGAATTTGGATTAATTTGCCAGTCTGATATTTCCGTCATAATAGACCAGCTTGGCAAACCGTATAGAGATGCCCTTATAAGATACAAAGATACCCGGCATAATGTCGAGCGAATCAACTGTGAAGGAATGCCCTTCCCTACAAATTATTTGCTAGCTACCACCAAAACGCCCGTCCCTTGTTTGTTCTCGGTACGGACATCAAGCGCATTCAACACCATCCCAAAAGGCAGAACGGGGATATAATAGAGCGGCAAAATCAGTAAAAATGCCTTGCTACTTGAAAGCATCTTCATCGGATATTTTATAAGGAAACGCCAGGCGAGTGAGCCGTATCGTCCATACGTGTATTTTGCAAGAACAGTTCGGAGCCCGGCGTCATTGAGCTTCGCTTTCAACTCATCTAAGTTGTACCCATCCCGCACGTGTTCTCCAATAAAGCTTTCATCAGAATCCTCCTGCACGTCCGACCCTCCTAGATCTGAAGGCGTATTGATGATCACGTATCCTCCCTTTTGCAGGACTTTCTCGAAATTCCGAAAAACGGCTCGATCATCTTCAATGTGCTCCATAACGTCAACCGATAAAATGACGTCAAACGGACCAGGAGTTTGAAGGTCGGTCAGGTCCTCAAAAGCAAAGGTGGTCTTATCATCAAGACCTTCCTTTGAAAAAAAAGTCTTGGCTGTGTCCAGATAGTCTTCTTTAATATCAACCGCCAAAATCTGGGAAGAAGGGAAAGAACGGGCCATGAAATACGAATACTGTCCAAAACCTGTCCCTGCATCCAGCACGCGTACGGTCTGCTTTGAATCAAATTTTCCAAAGATGGCCTTCAATTCTTTCTTCACATGCCAGGCACGAAGAAAAAACAGATCAAGCAATCTGAAAAATGTTCGCTGAAGAAACGGGCTTGAGTTAAAAAAACGGCCCAGGTAATCTTTGATAGGATCGTAATCCATTGATCAACACTATCTAATAAAGTTCAATCTTCCAAGAAGCTAAATAAACTGCTCTACTGCCTCACAGAGTCTGTCCCAACTGTATTTTTTCTTTTCCTTCTGAACACCTTCTATCAGCTTGCTTTCCAAAGAGTCAGAAAAAAAACGAGATACTGAATCAGCGAGCGCCTTCGCATCATTTGGAGGCACAACGAGCCCAGCCACTTCATGAGGCACAAACTCAGCCAGGCCACCTACATCCGTAACGATTAAAGGCCGATCAAAGTGATAGGCTATTTGAGCAACTCCACTTTGCGTAGCAGACACGTAAGGCTGAACGACTACATTCGCTGCCGAAAAATACAGCTTCACTCTATCAACAGGTATGTAGTCTATATGAAGATCAACGTGATCTGTCATTTGCTCCCTTTTGATCTGGTCGACATAAACCGACGCATCTTCATAACTTTCTCCTGCAACAACCAGTCGAATCTCAGGTTGCCGGGCAATCACTTCGGGTAGGCTATCAAGCAGCACATGCAACCCTTTATATCGCCTTATAAATCCGAAGAACAATGCCACAGGAATGCCTTGTGGAATACCCAGATGCCTTCTCGCTTCTGCACGTGGCACCGGCTCACCAAACAAAGAGTAAACAGGATGTCCGACTCGCTTTTGGGGGCTCTTAATGCCAAGGTGCGCAAGGTCCCTTTCAACACTTTCAGACATTAGAATAACCCCCTGGCACTGCCGTAGGAAAAAGCGGCTGAGCACTGTATCTCCCGGGCGAGGCTCATGCGGGATCGCATTGTGAACCAGGCCCAGTACAGAAATTCCTTTCTTCTTTAATTGGCGAGCGATTACTCCGTAAGCCGGACCGAAAAAAGGAAGCCAGTAGTTAAAAAGAACGACGTCTGGTTTCTGATCAATAATAAACCGAGCCGAATTATACCAGGATAATGGATTAATAGAGTCAATCAGCCGATTATCAGACCAGTGGACGGCCCTCTGCTCTTCTTCGAATTGCGTCTTTCCTGGAAACAACAGGGAGGGATATTGACGGCTAAACGTAACAACAGTTACCGAATGCCCACGCTTTACCAGTGCATGATGGGTTGATTCAAGAAAATGTGCAATTCCACCTCGATAGGGGTACGCAGGCCCAATGAGCACGATCCGCTTGCCTTCACCCTTTTCCATGCTTTATCACACCGCTTCACGTACACGCGGCTCCATCATCTCTACTACATGATAGGATGTCGTTTCCTCCATCCGAGGACGTATAATCATTTCTCCAAGCAGGCCGGTGGTAAACATTTGAAAGCCCAGGATAATGAGTAGTACACCCAGCAGAAGCAATGGCCTATCCCCGATCGGATTATCGAATACCAGTTTATCAACGGAGATCCATAAACTGATCAGAAAGCCTCCCAGAAATGCCGAGGATCCGATGGCCCCAAAGAAATGCATGGGACGTACGGCGAATCGAGTCATAAAGAGGACTGTAATCAGGTCCAAAAATCCTCGAATAAAGCGTTCGATTCCGAATTTTGTTTTTCCATACTTGCGCGCATGGTGCTTTACGGGTTTTTCAGTAATCCTCGAAAAGCCTTCCCATTTAGCAAGTAACGGAATGTAGCGATGGAGTTCACCATAGACTTTCACGCTTTTAACTACTTCCCGCCGATACGCTTTTAAGCCACAATTGATGTCGTGTAAAGGAAGGCCCGTAAGCTTGCGCGTAGCAAAATTTATCACCCGGCTAGGAATTGTCTTATTCAGCGGGTCTTCACGCCGCTTCTTCCAACCACTCACAAGGTCGTATCCATCCTTGAGAATATTAATCAGCGCTGGAATTTCATCGGGATCATCTTGAAGGTCGGCATCGATCGTCACTACATAGCGGCCTCTAGCTCGCTGAAATCCTACAGCCAGCGCTGCAGACTTCCCATAGTTTCGCCGAAACCGAATGCCCGCGAAACGAGAATCTTCTTCATTGATTTGCTGAATGACCTGCCAGGTTCGATCGGTTGAGCCGTCATCGATCAACCACACCTCAAACGAAAATCCTTCACCCTCACACATGTCACGTAACTTGACAGCAAGCTCAGGCAAAGAGTCTTCTTCATCCAGGATGGGGACTACTATGCTAAGGTGGGGTTGCATACGACGTCTCTTCAATGGAAACTATACGAGCTTCAGCGTTTGAGGAAATCTCCTAAACGTCGATGGTCGCATATTTTGCGTTGCGTTCAATAAACTTCCTGCGCGGCTCCACCGCATCTCCCATCAAGGTACTAAAGATTCGATCCACAGCTGCAGCGTCTTCGATCGTTACTTGCTGCAGAATACGTGTTTCCGGGTTCATGGTCGTTTCCCACAACTGCTCCGGATTCATTTCTCCCAGACCTTTGTAGCGTTGCAGTGTCACCTTGCCCTTTCCGTCAGGACTGATTTCATTGATGACGTTCTTCAACTGGTCATCGTTCCACGCATATCGTTCTTCTTTTCCTCTTTTCGCTTTATAGAGCGGTGGCATAGCTACGTAAATGTAACCGGACTCAAAAAGAGGACGCATATGACGGTAGAGCAATGTCAAAAGAAGCGTTCGAATATGAGCGCCGTCAACATCAGCATCCGTCATAATGATGATCTTGTGGTACCGCAATTTCTCCAGATCGAACTCAACTTCAGATGTTGCGAATCCGGTACCAAGAGCGGTCACAATATTTTTGATCTCATCGTTTTCCAAGATGCGATCCAGGCGCGCTTTTTCGACATTTAAGATCTTTCCACGCAGGGGGAGGATTGCTTGAAAATGCCGATCCCTCGCTTGCTTAGCCGAGCCACCCGCAGAGTCCCCTTCCACCAGGTACAATTCACTCTCACTCGGATCTTTGGAGGCACAATCAGCCAGCTTACCGGGTAATCCGCCGCCGCCAAAAGCACTCTTACGCTGCACGAGTTCTCTCGCTCTTCGAGCGGCCGCTCGAGCCTGCGCTGCAAGTACTACCTTGTCAACAATCCGCTTCGTTAATTTCGGATTATCTTCAAGCCATTGAGACAACCGATCATTCACGAGTACCTCAACAGCACTCTGAACTTCTGAGTTACCCAGCTTTGTTTTTGTCTGCCCTTCAAATTGCGGTTCTGCTACCTTCACCGACAATACAGCGGTGAGCCCTTCACGGAAGTCATCCCCCGATAAATCGACCTTTACATTCTTAAGCAGATTGTTTTTATCCGCATGCGATTTCAAGGTACGTGTTAGCGCTCGGCGAAAACCAGATACGTGCGTTCCTCCTTCGTGGGTATTGATGTTATTTACAAAGGAAAGCACATTTTCCGAGTACCCGGTATTGTAGCGCATAGCCAATTCCACGGGTACTTCTGCATCCTCAGCACCAATGTAAATGACGTCCTCAAGGATAGGCGTACGCGCCTCATCAAGATACTCGACGAATTCCCTGATGCCTCCCTCGAAGTGGTAATCCTCACGCCGCAGCGACTCATCTTCCTCTCTTCTGTCCTCAATCGAGATAAACACCTGTCGGTTTAGATAAGCCAGTTCACGGAGCCGTTCCGCCAGCGTATCAAACCTATACTCGGTGTGGGTAAAGATTGACGTGTCCGGCCAGAAATGAACCTCGGTCCCCGTCGACTCTCCTTCCTCCATCTCCCGTATCTTCTTCACCTCAGCGTCCGGACTTCCAATTTGATAGGTTTGCTGCCACACATACCCGTCTCTCCAAACCGTCGCCACAAGTTTTGTAGACAACGCGTTCACACAGGATACACCAACCCCATGAAGCCCGCCAGATACCTTGTACGTATCTTTATCAAATTTACCGCCTGCATGCAGCGTGGTCATTACAACCTCTAATGCAGAACGCCCTTCTACAGGATGGAGCCCCACGGGAATACCCCGGCCGTTGTCCTTAACGGTAATGGATCCATCTTCATTAATTGATACATCAATCCGGTCACAATAGCCGGCCAATGCCTCGTCGATTGAGTTGTCCACCACCTCGTATACAAGGTGATGTAAACCACGAATGCCCACATCCCCGATATACATCGCAGGACGCTTTCGAACAGCTTCGAGCCCCTCCAATACCTGTATGTTGGAAGCTCCGTAACCGTTCGATGAAGGGTTTTCTAATGTACTCATATACACCCATGAAATGATTCTGCATCACTTGCCGTAAATGCAACGCATATAATGCTTTAGTGTTCTCTCTTCACCTTCTTCATTAGAAAGTACGTTCCTCGGGGCCTGCATCCTAAATACAAAGGTTATGTTTGCGCTTAAATATCGTCTATTAGTGTAAAAACACGTGAGGATATGCCTAATCTAGTTACGCTACGCCCCGGCACCAGGGGTACTATACGGCTTGTACAAAAATACGGAGCCCAATTGATGTTCGTCCGCTACCGGTATATGACAGCTATTCAGACTCGTTATAAAACCGTAGAGCTGATCGTAGACGAAAAACCATGGGTTCCTCAAAACACCCCTATTGAATTCCTGAGCTTGTACATCGAAGAAGATGAGGAAGACGTAAAGCAATGCGTCCAACTACATGGTGGTCAATGGGACGCAGAGCGACAGCTATGGGTACTACCCACTTACAAAGTGCACATGCTGGGGATGGAGCACCGCGTTGTACCAGACGGCCCTTTTCCGGACGCTTATACTTCCAGGTAACGCATGAACTCCTGGATGCGATCGCGAAATTCATCATCATCCTGATCGTCACTGAAGCAGGCAATGACTCGATACCCGTAGTGCTCTAGGATATGACGAACCCGGGCCGTGTCGCTCACATTAAGCTTCAACGTAACCTTGATTCTTCCATCCACTATTGGGTTTCCTGATACAGCAGGATGCTCTGTAGCGGTCGACAAAATCCGGACATCATTTTGCTCGATGTGATACGCAAGCTGGGCGAGAGAATAATCTCGTTGATCAACTTCAAGAGCGATAATAGCACCCCGTTCTTGGGTTGAAAGCATGCGAGCAAACTGCTCAAAGATGCGATTTCGTTTTACGAGACCCACGTACTTTCCAGACGCACTCGCAACAGGCAATGTGGTCAATGTGTGATCGACAATAACCTTCGTTGCATCAAAGATATGCGTTTCAGGCAGCACGCTGATGGGTTCGAGGCTAAGCAAGCCTTCAATTACAGATTCTGGGCCGGGTGCATCTAGCAACTGGTTCTCAGAAATAACACCAACGAGATACCCATCATCTGTCACTACTGGAAGATGGAGCACTCTAAATTCAAGTAACAAACCGATTGCGTGCTCGACCGTGTCGTTAGCACGAAGCGGGGGAGTTACCTCACTGATAAGAGCTTCAATGGTCATGATGGTTTCTCGTTTTTCATGTAACACATCGCTACAGTAAGCTTCGCATCACACGATGTTAACGTGACTATGAACTATCTATCAATGCCTGAGGTGATGCTCAACAGCTTACAATATAGTGGTGCTTTTCGCTTCAATCTACAATCCCTATGCCACTTTCGAAGTTGTAAATAAGCCGTCCTTGGGATGGATGAAAACAAGCAACTACATTGCTAGCATCTAGAAGAAGAACATCCTCAATGAATCCCCGTCACTGGTGATTGTAATGGTGTTCAGGAGCTATCTATAGTATGCTTACGGATGTAATGAACAGTAAGATCCGAGAGGCGAAGTAACTTTTACTAGATTAATAAATATTCTTCGCTGAGGCAACCTTTTTATGATCAAAATTATTTGCCTTGTCAATATTTACTACACAATCGACCTAATAGATATACACTCAAGATCCACAAAGAAGAAAAGAATCTTATCGTTTCGGGGAATGCGGGCAGGCAGCCCACTTACTCCGCCAATTCGACAGTAATGTATTCCCCGAAAGGACGAATTAATGAGAGAATCTCATTTTTATTCTCATCTCCAATCTTAAACACAAGATGCGCAGCCAAAAAAGGCTCAACCTCCTCCGATCCATTTCGAGCATATACATACTCTTCGGAAATGACCTCTGCCATTTGCCTGATGCGGCTCATTGTTTTAGGCTCGGTGACGGGAATCAAAACCTCGAGCTGGGAGAATGTAGCCTCTAGAGTAGAAACAATTTTATCCCTTACTTCCTGCATGCCAATACCCCTTTGCGCAGAAATGAATGCTGCTTCCTCGTAATCTGCACGAAGTTCGTTTAGGACAGTAGCATCCTTAAGGGCATCAACTTTATTAAACACATAAATCATTGGGATGTCCGTAGCACCCAGTTCTTCAAGTGTTCGCTTTACAACAACAATGTGATCCCTGAAGCAATGGTGTGTCATATCGACAACATGCAATAGCACATCGCTTTCTCGGACCTCATCCAGAGTGCTTTTAAAACTTTCAATCAACCGATGCGGCAACTTCCGTATAAATCCAACCGTGTCTGATAACAAGATTGTTTTATTCGAAGCCACTTTAACCTGGCGGGTGGTTGCATCCAGCGTCGCAAACAGTCGATCTTCAGCCCATACGTCTGTTTCTGCGAGCGCATTCATTAGTGTAGATTTACCGGCGTTGGTATAACCGACTAATGAAACACGCTTATATCCCTTTCGGCCTTTACGCTGGGTCGTCCGCTGATTGTCAATTTTAATGAGGCGCTTACGGAGTGTTGCAATCCGCGTCCCAATAAGCCGGCGATCGGTCTCGATCTGGGTTTCACCAGGTCCCTTAAAACCAATCCCCCCTTTCTGCCGAGAAAGGTGAGTCCACTGGCGGGTTAGCCGGGTTCGGAGGTATTCCAACTGCGCTAACTCAACCTGGGTTTTCGATGTAGCCGTCTTGGCATTGGCCGCAAAGATATCTAAGATCAGTGCAGATCGATCAAGCAACTTACATTTAAGCGTGCGCTCAAGGTTACGGATTTGAACCGTTGTCAGATCATCGTCAAAAATCACCAGGTCAATCTCCTTGCTCCCAACAATCTCTTTGATTTCCTGTACCTTACCCTTACCGATATACGTCGCAACGTGTATCTTCGCAAGGGATTGGACAACGCGATCAACAATTTCTGCACCTGCCGTATCAGCAAGCATTTCCAACTCGTTCAGAGAGTCATCTACACTTGCACGTGTTGCATCTCCGTGAATAACACCAACAAGAACTGCTTTTTCCAACCGTGTACCTCTAGTCACTGCGTTCATCCATAAGCACGTTCCCTCTCAGGAAGCGTTCTCTTCTCTACACAGCGATAAACAAGCTTTTCAAATAAACCTTGATATGCAAGCGGAACCGTCAATTCAAAACGACCTTGACGCCCATCTTTTTGCTTGTATAAAAACACATAACGACTTTTTGAACCTATCTCATGCACGAAAAAATCAGTCACCTGATTCCACCCAAGCACATTTCCCTTTTTACTCGTGTTTCGGATAATTGCAAAATCCGTTACGAGCGTAGCTGCCGATATTCGCGAGGCGATAAGCCAACACAACCCGCCCGTCACATACCCAATACCTAAATACAAATACACGCTGTTATTTGTAATCCCAGCATACACCACCACAGCTACCATCATCAGCAAAAGAAGAAAAGAACGACCGACTCCTTTAAATAAATTGCAGTTGTGCCACATCATTCGAACCGGACGGATCCGCATTCTATTGATGATCGCAGTTACCATAAGCATACTGGTAACCGAAACAAAAACGGAAAGAAGTACAATGTGGATTGTGAGTAGCACTTTTTTTATTGCGCTTTGATGATGGGTACAGCCAATCGAAACTGCCTGGAACTCTCATACCGCTCAAATCATGCAGGCACGGCTTCGGGACGCCATTGCCTAGCTACCAACATTTCTATGACCAGGAAGATCAACGCCAGCAGCAGAAAGACGTTCCACAACTCCATACCTGTCTTTTCTTGCTGCAGCTCTTCAAGCACCCGGGTTGCCCCTCCAGTAGACGCCAGATCCAGCGTGCGAACGGGGCCATCCGTGTATCCTTCCATAAATTCCTTAGCCTCATCCGGGTCATACGTACTCAAGTCTGACTCTCGGTTATCCAGGTTCATTGCGACCTTTCTCAACAGCGCTTCGCCATTCTGTACATCATACACTCCGGGCAACTCAAAACTTGCATCCAGTTCAATGAGTGATGCACCAAAGAGGCTTCGCTGCTCGGGCACAATTTCTTCACCATCTGGAGCAACCAATTGCAACCGATCGGCTTCCGCAATACCGCTAATGCGAAGGTCATTAGGTAACCCTACGATAAGCTCTTCCCCAGCAATCGCCTCTGTTGACGAAAGGTAATACATACATCTATACAGCAACGGGATAAACAGCCCTCGTTGAGGCAAATCGCTCCATCGCGTATCTGGTGCTACTGCCAACACAAACGCCGAGCCCTGTCCATACCGAATTTCCTGCAAGAAAGGGAAACGAGTAGATAACTGTATCAAGGTTTGCTCGTTGCCATTGCCAGGTGAATAATTCATCACATAGTACAGCGAAGGATTCTCTACTCTGATCTGCTCCCTAAATCCAGATTGCTGCTCGAACACGCCCTCAAACAAAGGGTGCTCCAGTTCAATGCGCCCAAAGGATGCGATGGATTGCCGTTCCAGCCACGCCCCACTAAAGCCTGTAAATTCTCCCCCTCCCAGCTCAGTAAAAAACGCATTGTAATCCTCAGCTTGCCCCGCTTCTCCTGGAAAAAACAGAATACCTCCACCTTCTTCTACGTATTCACTCAGCGAGGCAATTTCACCACTCGACAAATCGCGAGGCCCAATCAAAATCACAGTATTATAGGTTCCTAGCCGTTTCACCGGCAAGTCCTTTTCGTCGATTGTTTCAAGCTCAAAGCCAACGCGTCCCCTCGTCAAAGAAGTCGACAAAGCGAGCTCTACGAAACTAGACTCCTGGCCTTCTCCTCGAACAATCAGAAGTTGGCGTTGCTCAGGGACATTCAACGTAAAGTGACGAATGTTATCACTCGTAAACGCATCCTCCTCTATCTGCACGACGCCGGTTAACCACCCCCTTTGTTGAGGTGTCACAACAAAGGTAGCCTTTGTAGGAATACCGGGCTCTAAATCGACGGTGGCCTGCGCAACCCGTTCACCCTCAAGAAAAACACTGGCAACGTACCCACTGATAACATCCTCTCCATGATTAACCAACGTTGCTTCCATACGAATTGGTTGGCCCACTTCAATGATCCTGCTCAGAATATCTACGTCTGTAACGGCTACGTTTGCATGATCTCGCGTCCCTATCGGCAACAGGTAGGTCCGATAGGTCTCTGAGGCTCCATCAATCGTAGAGTCAACCAGGGCCGTTTGTTGAAAATCCGAGATGACATAGATTTCCTTATTCAGATTTGTGGCCTCATCAAGCAAACGAACTGATTTGGCCCAGGCATCACTTATCGATCCTGGATGAGGAGAGATCGACAGATCTTGGACCGCTTCTCGTGCAAGATGGGGCATGCTGTACGCCACGTCATTATTGATCGAGGATACATCCCCTGAAATGGGCAAAAGATAGATTTCATCGCCGGCTTTCATCTGGCCTATCAGCGCATCTGCCACTTCTTTCGCCTGATCGTAATAGGCGCCCTGGGCATCCCGCATTTGCATCGACCGTGAGTTGTCAACCACAAGAACAATAGAAGAGCTAGCCTGGCTCCCCAGGCCCCCAACCAGATTACTCATCAATGTGGGCCTTGCAAAGGTAAGAACGAGACATGCAATAGCTAATGTTCGTAGAAGCAAGAGCAACAATTGCTTGATACGCACACGCTGCATGGTGCTCTTTTGCAACTCCTTCAGAAACTCAAGAGAACTAAAATCTATTTTCCGAGGCCGCCTGAAATTAAACAGGTGAATAATTAACGGGATAGCCGCAGCTGCAAGTCCAAGCAGTAAGAGTGGATTAAGAAAGGTCATCTGAATCAGATGGGTAGCCCCATCTGCGTTTCGGGTTTCGGGTTTCGCGTTTCGCGTTCTCTACTTTAGGGGATCTAACCTACATTTGACAGCGAACGTTTCCAAACCACCAACCACTTTATATACCTCGGAAAGGATTGTTTCCTTTCTATCAGTGGACGTTCAAACCCGAAACGCGAAACCCGAAACCCGAAACACCCTCAAAGGAGCCCCTCATTTGAGGGCTTAATGCGACGTAAAAAGGCTATTGCGTACCAGGAATCGCCCTTTAAACCGAATTGGAACAGCCTCTCCATTGAGGATCTCGTCATCGAATTCCAGTTCACGCTCTGCATGGATATGTAAATGCGGTTGAGACGTAAATCCAGAATTGCCTACCTGGGCAATGGGCTGCCCCTCCTTCACAACTTCGCCCTTGGACACCAAGAGGCTTCCCTCTTTGAGATGAGCCAATAACACTTCAACCCCTTTACAGGAAATCACAAGGTAATTGCCGGCCAGGTTTTGCGCATCCTTCTGTGGAGGGTTTTGATCTGCATGACCATCGACATGTTGGCTTATAATCCCATTGCATGGGCTGTACACTTTGTCACCAAATATGGTGTACCGGGTAAGATCGCTTGGATTAATGCCTCGCGCTCTATTTCCAAAACTATTTAGCCGCAACATATCTAGTGCATAGTCTTGCGAAGGGGCCGCATTGTGTGCATTTATCCACCTACTGTTCCCACCTCCACCTACATAGTACACCCCATTTTTCAATGGGTACGCAAGATCTATCGAGCCTTGTGGCGAGAAGTATCCGCGAACGGTATCGATATTCAAGACCAGTAATACCAGGATAATTAAACTCTTTACCCCATACTCGATCTGCTTTTTTTGAGTCAAAGGAGGTCTCTGCTCAGGTACCGATCGATCTATACATCTAAACGAAGCATAGGAAACAAGGCCCAATAGCAGGATCAAGAGCAAACGGAGGTAATAACTGGACCAATCCCAACGCGCTGTCATAAAGACAAACAGCAACACCATAGAAACGAGTATAATATCAACCACCCATTCACGACGCGAGTCATACTTCCGCTTGTATACATCAAAGAGGAGAAACCCTGGAAGTACTAATTGCAGCACTACTTGTATGAAAAGAGGTACTAACATCAGGATAGTTGGTTTGAGAAATGGAGTAATGCGCTGGTGGAGAAGAGCTAGAATACACTAAAACCCTCAAATCCCAACCATGTACCCCGTACTTCATCTCACATCGTGTGGGACACGTTATGGAGTGCGTATTAACACTTTCGAGAATTGCGAATCGCCTTGTTGAAGTTTTGTTACATAATATCCAATCGCTAACTCTCCAGCTGGTACATTCACCAGATACGACCCCGGGGCTTGCCATTTGTCAATTAGCTTCTTGACTTCTCGCCCCAATATGTCATAGATGATCAGCGTCACATGACCTTCTTTGTTCAGCACATACTCTAATGTTGTTTCATCAGAAAACGGATTTGGATACCCGGTAAAGGAAAAATCCGTTCCAGGTCTCTCAAAATTACGTGTTGTTAACGACTCTGAATCTGATACCCAGTAATAAATAGCCGACCCATAATCATCAACACTAACCCAGGTATAAGCAAACTGCGTCCCATTGCTTGACACGTCCGCGCCATAGGACTCCAGGTGCGGATCAGCATCCAGGTAAAAAGGAGCATCCTTCCTGCGATCAGAACCTGAAATAATCTGGCCAACAGCCCTGCGTCCTTCACCGTCATCTTGACTCCAGACCACCATGTAGCTACCATCATTCTTGAGAGCCACCTCGGGCCCTAACCCTTCAGCATCGTCGATGATAGCCGTTCCATCACTGATTCGCTTATTGTCTCCAATAGGCCAACCGGTTGAGTCAAATCGCTGGGTAACAATATCTCCAGAGTCACTGAAGCGATAATCTATCCAAACAACAACGCTTTCTCCTTCGTCATTCATTGCGATAGACGGCTTATGGTTTAGCACGCCCGATTTATCACCAGCGTTCACACGAATAGGCTTTGTTGTATGTAGTGTACCTGGCTCCGATGAGTGTGGAACGAATTTTACTACGACATCACAATCTTCTGATGCGCCGGTATGGTCTACAACGTAACACCGTTGCCAGGTATACGCCGCAAACGAACTCCCAACTGCTACATCGTGCCACTTCTCAACATGCTCTGTACCAGAAAGGGATGAATAAACACCTCCCAAACTGCTATATGAATCACTGTACGAGATCTTTTTGAAAGGCCCCTGCTGCATTGCATCTGGCACACCCAATGAGCTACTCACAATAACCAACTCACCAGATTGTGGCGCAAAGCCAAATCGGGGGCGCTCGCTTTCAAAACCTTCTTCAGACTCAGAAGGTACTCCACCACACGGAGAAGCAGAATCCTGAAAGGTGACGTGACTGGTCTGATCTATCTTTGACAGAATGGTTCGAGGCCTTTTGTGTAGTCGCCCATCATGCACGTCGATCTCAGGTTCCATCGCAATAAAAAGCAGACCATCCCGATCAAAATGGATGTCGGCATTTTGGACACCTCGGTACCCTTCTATATCCTCGGATAAACACGATGAAGGATCTCTCAGATAAATAGCTTCATCCACAGGGACACCATTGGCAGCAAACGTCATCGTTCCAATTTGCCACTCTTCCGTATCCAACAACTTCGCATACGATTCCCACGCAATAGCGTGGCTCCCGTCACTTGCCAATGCAATTTGAGGACGATACAAGGCAAGTTCAAACTCGTAATCGATAGACGTTACAAGATTTTTCTGAGCATTAGCCGGCCAGCACATCGCTAATACTAGTAGCCATGTGAACACTGCACACAGTAGTCTATCTGACTCTGTTCGACGTCGCATTCCGAACTCACCGGGGGTTATTTTTCAAGAAACACGTTGCAAGCGTAGAACAAAACGATGTTCCGGGATGGGCGATAGCGTCCAGTAGTGGGATTCTCAGAGTTCGTTATCCCGGAGTGGGTTTTCATTCTCATAACAACTGCTCAAGCCTGTTTGATGTGTAAGTCCGAGGGTCAAAAACTTACCATCAAAACCATAGGGTACCGAAAAAAGATAGGAGGAGGCTTCTACGTACGCAGGCTCTTCCTAATCAGAGACGGGCCTGAAATAAACCTAAATTAAGGTTTCACTAACTCACGAGCGTCTTCGTCACTGAGGTGTAAAGTTAGGTCAAACCAAGACTCCAAACAACCCTGTATGAAAGAAAAGTGAAGCCTAAAACGACCTTTTTTGACCCTGAAAGCGGTTTTCAAGTATTAAGAAATGAAAAATATGCTTCTTAATTATTTAAAGAAAAGCTTAAATAATGCCTACTTAAGCACTCGCTTATCAGCCAATGAGGTCGTCACTATTTCCACACATCGATCATACAGCATCTGCCAGGACGTTGCATCGGGTTGTTCACCCAATACATTTTGCCATGAAACACGATGAGAAACTCCATTCGCTGTTACCATGATGAAGTGGCCACTCCCCGTCATGTCCTGGCGTTTAATTGCGAAGTACTCAATCTTTTTAATATGCTCCCACAGGGAGCTAACATCTTCATTGGCGAGTTGGCCTCTATCCTGCACGTTTTCCTCAGGATACTTTCCCTCCCACTTCTGCGTCGCCCCGTCAGCATCCAACGAATATCCTTGAACACGGCCACCAACACCACCACCCATTCCAATCAACAGCTTAAAGTCAGGAGGTAGTTCACCCGTCTGATCGATTGCCTGCATATCAGAAGGCAACGTAACCTGCTGCTTTTTAGTTGAACAGGCCATTAAACCTATAGCAAGGCCTGTAGCTACAAAGAGTGTCGATAACGTTCCGTTGATCATCATAACCTTCCTTATCGAACAAGTGTCATGGTGCCTGTCTGGCTAAACTGAGTACCACCCTGCTCAAGTACCGTAAGCCGATAGAAATACAATCCACTCACCACAGCATTACCTCCATCATCAAGGGCGTCCCAAGAAACTTCATGCAAACCAGGTGCCTTTGTCCCTTGCTCAAGAGCTCGCACACGACGACCACTAACATCAAATACATTCAAAGAAACCTGTGCATCAGCCGGCAACTCATAACGAATCTGGGTCGTCCCAGCAAACGGGTTGGGGTAATTTGGGGCCAAACGAACCTCAGAAACAGGAGGCACACCCTCCTTCTCGATATCCACACTTCGGCTTACCAATACCGTAACAGGCACAATCACAGTACCAACGCCACTTGAAACCGTGATAGATCCTTCATAAGTATCTTCGGGCAACCCTGCCGTATCGTACATCACGTCCAGTGTAACCGTAGCTCCCGCTTCTACTTTCCCAGTCAGCGGCGTTACGGTCAGCCTTTGTTGAGTAGAAAACACATTAACCTGAATAGCTGTCTGCCCGGTGGCACCGTCATTGTCTGTCACATTAAGCGTAACCGAATAAATACCAGGCGCTGAATAAGCGTACGTCTCTACCTCGTTTATCCCTTCGACACCATCTCCGAAATTCCACTGATAAGCAACAATATTTCCGTCTGCATCGGCAGACTGGCTCCCATCAAACGTTATCGCTTCATTGATGTCGGCTTCTGTCACTGATGCAGCAATCACTGCCACAGGAGGCTGATTTGCGACGTCCACAATCTCTATCGTTGTCGACCCTTCGGCTGTGGCCCCTCGGTCATCCGTGATCGTCACAGATACGGTGTAGGTGCCTGCAGCTGCATAGGCGTATGTACCTACCGCATCGGTTCTTGTGGATCCGTCCCCGAAGTCCCACAAATAGCTTACGATTTCCCCATCGGGGTCTGAAGAAGCCGTCGCATCATAGGTAACTGCTTCTCCAACCTCAGCTTCACCTGTGCTGATGAAGGCATCCAGAACCGGTGGTTCATTCTCAGGCTCTCCCAGAGTCCCATTTGCTCGAACAAGGAAGGCTCCCTCTTCAAAACCTGAATCAACGTCCTCTGTTAAATTCCTGTAGTCACTTGATTCATTTCTGTAGAGGCTATTTCCAGTGACCTGGGCGTCCGAATCGATTCCTGCAGGAAATTCGATTTCTGATGAAGCGCCAATCTCAATAAAAAAGGGCTCCCCTGCTGGTATAAGTACGGGTTCGTTTACAGTGACAAAGAACCAATCGCCGAATGGCGCGGTCGCAAAATCAATGGTTCCAGCCAATAATACGTCATCATTTTCATCGTACACGGTTAGCTCTACGTTATTACTCAACGCCTCTTCGGTTCTCATGAAAAAGTCGAATCCATCGAGGGTAAAATCAGCTTCAGGCACAACGAATTCGTTGCCCCAAAAAAGACCAAGTCCAGCATCTCCAAACCCCCAAAAATCATCCGCGGTCTCGTCTCCGTCATCATAGATCAACACATCATCACCGGCTTGAACACTGAACACAGGCTGCCCAACAGGAGCCTCCCCAGCAGACGAAGCTTTCGGCTGATCAGATAAACCCGACGCAGTCGCTCTTCTCTTCTGAACCGGTTGATTGAGGACTTTTATCGGCCTTTTCAGCTCATTGCCCCCTTTTGTAGACGGTGATCGTTTACCAGGCTCTGACGAATTGATATCGAAGCGAAGCCGCACTTCTCCCGTATTCTGAATGACCAGCGTACCCGTCGCCGTTTCGCCGGGTTGTGCTTCCAGATTAACCTGCTCAGTAATAGCAGCCAATGACCCGCTTCCGGAAGTCCCTTGAATTGCAGCGCTGTACACACCACGGCCATGTGTAGCAGCTACTACGAGCCCATCCTCTGGACGGCCTACCAGCATGTCTGTATCGACATTGCCCAGCACATCGGCCCCTTCCTGTACCCATTCAGTAGAAGCACCATTCAAGGATTCCGTTGAATACACACCGGTACTGGTTGCCATAAAATAGGCGGTAATACTTGCAGTCGGCATCACAAGGCCCCAGGCAACCGAAGGCCCATCATCTCCACTCAAGTTGCCCTCTATGTTGGTCCAATTGCTCCCACCATCAGAAGTATGCCAGATGCTGGGTACATTATAATTCGAGAACGTGGCCACTATCTCATCCGCATCGTCGGGATTGATTGCGATACTTGATGGATACGAACCCTGTGTAATTCCAGGAGGCGTGATATCAGTCCCAGGCCCATTGTTTGCTGGATCATCCACACGAATAATGCGGGTCGCAAATTGTAAATCAGTCGCCCCAAAAACCAGCCTATCAGCCGGCACTTTCGAAACGCCCAAGGCAGTCACTGTCGACGTATTGGGGTTCACTGACCCTGTAAGGGCCGTCCAATTAACCTGCGTAGCATTGCCATTTCCAGCAGGAATTCCATCCAGGTTACTATTCCGCCACACCCTGTTCCCCTCTGCGATATACATAACGCGTGCATCATTGGGGTCAAGCAAGTACGGCGTGATAAATAAAAAGTCATTTCCACCAGCAGGCTGCACCACACTTCCTACGATCCGGCCACTCGATTCACTTGCCCGCAGCACAAATCCAAGCTGCGAGGACACATAATAAGGGAGCCCGCCAGGAGCAACCGCTGCAAAACCACCATCCCCACTGAATTCACTCTGCCAATCTACATCCCCATTGGCCGACGTGGTTGACCACGTTCCGTTATCCTGAAGCCCACCCACAATGAAATCACTCCCTGTCTCAGGATCTATCGCCAGTGCATAAAATTGAGAGGTCAAGTACCCGTTGTTTAACTCGGTCCAGGACTGAGGGCTCTGCAACACATTGGCAGCAAGCGATAATCCTCCATCGTGGCCACTTATCATGGCCGAAGCATCATTAGGATAAAACACCAGTGCATGCTGATCCGGATGATGCCGTGGAAACCCGGCGAACGTGTACGGTGATGCATAGCCACCCACCTGTTCAAAGCTGCTTCCTCCGTCGGTAGACCGATACAAATTGGTTCCACCAATCCAGATCACGTCAGGATCATCGGGTTTTACTTTCACGACCATGTCATATCCACCCTGAGAGCTAAACGATGCATTCCCATCCAACGGCGCGTTCCCGAATTGATCGTTAGCCGTGACATTCGGAATATTTGCGCTGAGATTTGTCCAACTATTCGAAGACGCGTTGTACCTAAATAGCTGATGATCGCCGGCATTTTCACCACCTCCATTTGCCTGCACCAGTACATATACAGTATTCGGATCAGAAGGTGAAACACCAATAACCTGCCGCCATGGATCAGCACTTAGCTCAGGCGGGGAAATATTCGTCCAGTTAACGCCTCCGTCGGTTGACTGAAATATGCCGAACTGCAATGATCCGTTGCCATTACGGCTGATAGAAGCGTATATCGTTCCGTTCGAAGCAATCGCCACATCCGTTGCAATTCCAAAGGGTTGTTCGTCTGGGCCGAGAGATACAAGCCAGGAATCTCCTCCATCAGTAGACCTCATGATAAACCCGAATACTGCAGCGAACACGTTTCCATTCGTAGGGTCTACCGCTACATTCCACACGCGGTCAAAGACGTTGTCAAAGACGTTGAGCGTCCCGTTGGTCGTGGCTGCCAATTGCGTCCAACTCTCTCCGCTGTTGGTTGATTTAAAAATGCCTTGGCCCAGAAAACTCGCTCCACCTCCATTGCTCGAAGAATTACCAAAAAGCTCGCCCGTTCCGTAATACCATACATTGCGATTTAGTGGGTCCTGGGCTACCGCAGTCACACTCGCAAGGTCTTCAAGACCTGTTGTTAATCGCCATGTGGCCCCATTGTCTTCCGATAGATACATCCCACCCGATACGCCGCCTGCTAAAATTCTCCGATTGGATGCCCCGTCAAAATCCAGGTCGATCGCAAGGGCTCGCGTGCGCCCTCCAACATTGTTCGGCCCTCGGCCGGTCCATGTTGCGATATTGGAAGCGCCTGATTTTGATGCAATCAACTCCTTGGTAGGAAGTGTTTTGGCTTTTGCCAGTTCCCGAGCACGAATTCCCTTTGGCACCTCACCTGTTACCGGGTCCCTCAAACGCTTCAACTCATAGTCAACGCGCGCTCTTGCGTTGTCGCCTTTTGCTTCTCCCAACTCAGCTTTCACATCAGGAAAACCGACACGTTCATAGCCGTGCCAGGCGTAGTTCTCTTTCTCGGTCTCCTTTTCAGAGCCGGAGGACAAAAGTAGGCTTCCAAAAATCCAAAAAATGACGAGTGATACCGCAAATATCCGGTTTCTCAAAACGGAGGTCTTCATGGGCTTAACGTAAAAATGGGCGTAGGATAGGGTGGCCTCAAAGTACAATAAAAATCTTAAAAAATGGCTTCCCCTACAGTCCTATTTAAGAATCATCCGGCGAACCACAGAAATTCTCCTTTGGGAGTATTCGGTTATTAATTTTTTTCATTAATGCGCATCTTCTTTCTGCCCTAAGAATACAAGAAGGTTCTTGCCCTTTTTACTTTGACAAACCTACCGGATTTATGCCCGAGGCTCCTGTCCTGATACCTTTTCCAGAAGCCCCCTCGGCCTCACAGGCCTCCCTGGAAGATAGAGAACGTGCCCAAACCAGTATTGTCATTCGCGGTGCCCGCCAGCACAACCTTAAAGACATTGACCTGGAGCTGCCTCGGAAACAGTTGATCGTTTTTACCGGCCCTTCCGGATCAGGAAAATCGTCTCTTGCATTCGATACCATCTACGCAGAGGGCCAACGCCGCTACGTTGAAAGCCTGAGCGCCTATGCACGGCAGTTTCTAGAGCGGATGGACAAGCCGGATGTCGACTTGATTACAGGCCTTGCGCCGGCCATGGCCATTGAGCAAAAAACAACCTCCCGTAATCCACGATCTACGGTTGCAACCCAAACCGAAATTTATGACCATCTTCGCCTCCTTTTTGCTCGAATAGGAAAAACTTTTTCTCCTATCAGCGAAGTAGAGGTCACCAAAGATTCCCCTCGTTCGGTAGCACAATCGCTCCACGATACCCTGGAAGACAAAGCGCGTTTTTATATATGTTTTCCCGTTCCCGAGCACAAAAAAACACCGGTAAAAAAAGAACTGGAAATCCTGAAGCAGCGGGGGTTCTTCAGGCTCGTTGCGCTGCCAACCCCAAAGAAAGCAAAAGCCGGTGCACTAGAAGAGATCATCGATCTCAATGAAACGCCACCGGAGAAGGTTCGGATCGCCAGAAATCGGCTGCTGGTTCTCATTGACAGGCTTGCCATCAAGGCCAATGACGAATCAAATCTTTCCCGTATTGCAGATTCCGTAGAACAGGCGTTTAGAGAAAGCCAGGGACGCTGCATCGTCCACGTTCACAAGGGGGACTCCCTGTCATTCAGCGAGTTTTTTGAGCGAGATGGGATGCGGTTCGAAGAACCAACGCCTCATCTCTTCTCTTTCAACAATCCCGTTGGCGCATGCCCTGAGTGCCAGGGTTTTGGTAGAATTCAGGGTATCGATAAGGATTTGGTCATTCCTAATCCAGCACTTTCCATTCGCCAAGGAGCCATCGCCTGTTTCAGATCACCCAAATGGGCTACCCACTTGAGCGATTTGATAGGTGTGGCCATGGAAGAGCGAATGGACATTGATCTTCCCTTTAAGGACCTTCCGGACGAACACCTGGACATCGTATGGAACGGCAAAGGTAAATACAAAGGAATCAACGGGTTCTTTAAATACATGCAGGGCAGGACGTACAAGATGCATTACCGCATTTACCTCGCCCGCTATAGAGGGTACATGACCTGCCCGACGTGCACCGGGTACCGCCTCCGCCCAGAAGCTATGTACGTGAAAGTAGATGGGCATCACCTCGGTGAGCTTTGTGAACTTACTATCTTAGACGCTAAGAAATTCTTTGACACCCTTTCCCTGACTTCTCACGAAGAAGCCATTGCCGGCAGGGTATTAGAAGAAATTCAAAAGCGACTGAAATACCTTGTCGATGTCGGGCTGGACTACCTTTCATTGGACCGGCTCTCTCATACATTGTCAGGCGGCGAGAGCCAACGCATCAACCTGGCCACTTCATTGGGTTCATCCCTGGTCGGCTCGTTATATGTGTTGGATGAACCGTCCATTGGCCTCCATCCGAGAGACACGGATCGGCTGATCAAAATCCTTGAGCACCTCCGCGACATCGGCAACACTGTAATTGTTGTTGAACACGAATCCGAGATGATGGTCCGTGCAGATCAGATCGTTGACCTTGGCCCTGGATCGGGTATTCATGGTGGCGAGGTCATCTTCCATGGGACCTACAAAGAAATTTTGGAGAGTGACACCTCGCTCACTGGTGCCTATTTGAGTGGCAAGAAGCACATTGCGATACCTGATGAGCGCAGACCCATCGACGAGGAACAGATACTCGTTGTACGAAATGCCCGCCAGCACAATCTCAAGCGGCTGGATGCCTCCTTTCCGCTCGGCGTGATTGTTTGCGTAACAGGGGTGAGCGGATCCGGCAAGTCAACACTGGTACACGACACACTCTACAACGGCTTGCGCAGGCTCAAAGGCTTGCACGACGGAGAATCGGGAATTGGCAAGCACGACTCGATCGATGGGCATCAGCTCGTTCAACACATTGAAATGATCGACCAAAGCCCAATCGGACGATCTCCCCGCTCGAACCCCGTCACGTACGTAAAAGCATTCGATGGCATCAGGGAGCTTCTCTCCTCTACGCATCAAGCGAAGATTCGAGGCCTCCGGCCCGGCTATTTCTCCTTTAACGTACCCGGCGGCCGATGCGAAACGTGCCAGGGAGAGGGAATTGTCAAAATCGAAATGCAGTTCCTGGCCGACTTGTACCTCGAGTGTGAGGCCTGCAAAGGAAAACGATTTAAGCAAGACACCCTGGAAGTCCGCTTCAAAGGCAAAAACGTGGACGATATCTTAAATATGACCATTCAGGAAGCCGTCGACTTCTTTGATGGACATAAAAAGATTGTTAAGAAACTCAAAGTACTGAATAAAATCGGCCTGGGGTATCTGACACTCGGCCAGCCATCAAATACCCTTTCTGGCGGGGAAGCACAGCGTATCAAGCTGGGCTCTCATTTGAGCAAGTCCTCATCGGATAAAACGCTGTATTTGTTCGATGAACCCACTACAGGCTTACATTTCGACGACATTCAGAAGCTGATGAGTGCCTTTAATGAACTTGTTGAGAATGGGCATTCCGTCGTCATTATCGAGCACAACCTGGACGTGATTAAATGTGCCGACTGGCTCATAGAATTAGGCCCAGAAGGAGGGATTCGTGGTGGATTTGTTGTAGCTGAAGGAACGCCTGAGGATCTTGCAGCCCACCCTGAGAGTGTAACTGGTCGATTTCTTAAGGCTATTCCTGGGATCCAGGGATAGGTTTCGGGTTTCGTGTTACCTAAATGCCAAACAGTGCGGCAGGTAAGTAGATACGCGTAACGCGTTGCAACCCGAAACAAACTCGCAACCCGAAACACGGAACCAAATCTTACATGGTACCGAAAAAAATAGCCCTCTTCTCTGGTGCGTTTAACCATATTGCTGATGGAGTCACACTGACACTCAATCGATTGGTTAAGCATCTTGTGAACAACGGATCTGAAGTTCGCGTCTTTGCACCTACCGTTGAAAGACCCGCAATTTCACACGTCGGAACGCTAATCCCAACTCCGTCTATTCCAATGCCCGGCCGGCCTGAATATCGGATCTCAACCGGTTTATCACGACGTATCCGCAAAGAGCTCAAAGAATTCAAGCCAGATATCATCCATATCGCTACACCCGATGTTGTAGGACTCAAAGCGCTATGGCTGGCAAAGAGACTGAATATACCGGTTGTCTCATCCTACCATACACACTTCACGTCCTACTTCAAATATTACAAGATGGAATGGCTTGAAAACTGGACGTGGAGCTATCTCCGCTGGTTTTATAGTCAATGCGAGCAAATTTACGTCCCATCGGAATCGATGGCAGACGTGCTGCGCGGCTATAGAATCACTGAGAACCTACATCTGTGGGAACGCGGTGTACTTATTGATCTATTTACGCCCGAACGAAGAAACACGGAGTGGAGGCGCCAACATGGCATTGGGGAGAATGAGGTGGTTATCTCATTCATCAGCCGCCTTGTTTGGGAAAAAGGACTGGATATCTACGCAAAGGTGATTGAGGCCTTGTCAGAAAAAGGGATACCACATCGCAGCGTAATCGTAGGAGATGGCCCCGTTCGAGAAGAACTTGAAGCGCGGCTAACAAACACACTATTCCTGGGCTACCAGCGGGGTGAAGACCTTGCAACAGCCTATGCCTGCTCGGACATCTTCCTGTTCCCAAGCGAAACAGAGACCTTCGGTAATGTAACCCTTGAAGCAATGGCCTCAGGCATCCCCGCCGTTTGCGCCGATGCAACTGGAAGCCGATCACTCATTCGAGACGGAATCACAGGGTACCTGGCTACGCCGAGTGACGACGCTTCCTTCTTGCATTATGTAGAACGTCTGGCCCTAGACGAAACATTGCGGCAAACGATGGGCCGCCTGGCAAGGAAAAGAGCACTAGAATTCGCCTGGCCTGTTATCCTGTCTAAAATAGAAGGATACTACGACACCTTGCTCGGGTACAAACAACTTGTTGAAGTACCTGAGAAAGATGCTGAACTAGTGGGTTCTGTTTAATTAATGTTTCGCCTCCTTTTCGTCACACATTCTTTCCCTCCGCCTGATCGACCACTCGCCAGCGTAGGAGGCATGCAACGTGTTGCAACCGAGCTGCACCATGCCATCGACCACCTGCCTGACGTACAGTTGGAGTCCCAAATCTTGTATTCGTCCTGGGAACGCGTGCACCAGCGGGTGCCTTATTTTCTCTTCCAAACAGCCCGCCGGCTCACAAAAGTAGCACGCGAACAATCAGCCGACGCCGTGCTCTTTTCGTCGATGGTCACTGCTTCGTTGACTACGGTCCGTAAAAAGCGACTCCAAAAGGCCGGCATCAAAACAGCCGCTATCGTCCACGGTCAGGATGTAACCATACCCTTTGGCCCTTACCAACGGTTTGTACCCCACGTCTTTAATTCCATCGACGCCATCTTACCTGTAAGCCGAGCCACCGGAGACCAATGCCTTGAGCGAGGGCTTCCTACAGAGAAATTGCACGTGGTGCCCAATGGAGTTAAGCTGGAGCGATTTGCACCTCTTACAGCGCGCGCGCAGATGAAACGCGAGTTGCTCAACGCGCTGGACCGCCAGGAAGCACCCCTGCCGGACAATGCCCTGTTACTGTGTAGCGTAGGCCGGCAAGTCAAACGAAAGGGATTCGACTGGTTCATCAAAAACGTAATGCCCCGGCTTCCCGAGGATGTTCATTACTGGCTTGCTGGCGACGGCCCAGAAACGGAAACCATCAAGCGCATCGCAGAAGAAGCCGGCGTGACAAACAGAGTTCGGCTCTTAGGCCGCGTCACCGACGAACAGCTTTCCTTACTCTACCGCGGTGCCGATTTATTCATGATGCCTAACATTCCGGTCCCAGGCACCATGGAAGGATTCGGTGTTGTTCTACTGGAATGTGGCATCAACGGCATGCCCGCCATCGCCGCCCGCCTGGAAGGCATCCAGGACGTCATCAACGACGGCCACAACGGCCACTTTGTCGAGAGTGGCGATGCGGATGGGTTTACGGAGTTTGTCCTCAAATACTACAACGATCGTCCGGCGCTTAAGGAGTTGTCTGCAAGGGCGACGAATTATACAAGAGATACGTTTAGCTGGGAAGCAGTAGCTCGTCAGTATGTGGATGTGTTGAAGGGGTTGTAGGCGAAAGGTACATACTCACTCACAATACCCCGACACTCCCACTGCATCCATCACCTTCCCCCAATCAAAGGCAGCCACATTTCCATCGTCGTGTACAGCGAAGAAAGCACCCCTATCGAAATCGCCAAAACCAACCTGGGTTAAGGCAATCCCGTCTGTGTTTTTGGTCTCACTTCCCCTAAACGAACCAACATGCTCAAGGGTAGTCCGATCAAATAAGTGGAAGGTGCTCATTTCATCGGCCTGGTCGGTTGTAATCCAATATCCACTACCATTTTCGCACTCGAATAATGTAATCCCCTCGGCTTGATTTGGAAAGAACGAGGCATCTACAATATCTCCACTAAAAGCGCCGTCGAGTGTATACCCTTTTAACTGAGAATCTCCCTCTAACTCCTCGGCAATTAGCAAGCGATTGTTGCTGGCATCAACCCATAAGGATTCTACAACACGAAGAACACCCGGCCCTTCAGTCTCACCAAATGCTTTTACATATTCGAAGCTCAGGACGCTGTCCTTAATGGCAAATGCGTATTGATGGACTCGTTTGTCCAAAAGCGAATCAGCCGGCACCTGCTCGTCTTCCGTCTCGTAATTGTCGGTCACGTACATCATGTATGACATTGAGTCAATAGGATAGACGGTCAAGCCATAAGGCAACCTCAATTCATCTTCACCCATTGTCCCCACTGATTCGAATCCAGGCAACATGAACACCTGTACCCGAGCATTATCCCGCTCAACGACGGCTACCATATCATCAAACACAACCACTCCATTGGGCCGATCAAGCTGCCCCTGAAGTGAACCACCTCCCCCAACGGTTGCCCTTAAATAACCAGTCTCTGCTTCATAAATAAGAAAAAGGTCGGTCTCTTTGGCCGTTGCAATCAGCCAGTTCTGCCCTTCCGGGCCATGCCAGATGGCGGGAGAGTCTACATTATCCGTCGTATCCCGCGTTGTGAAATAGGCTTCTTCAATAACTGATATTTCGGGTTCTTGCTCAAGAGCGGGTTGTTCTGTAACGCAACCTGTGCATAAAAGGACCAGAGTTGCGGCGATAGATGGCAGTTTCATTGGTGGGTTAGGGTAATGTGGTGCATAGCAGTTACTTGAATCCTGTCATCCTGAGCATGCCAAGGGATCTACTACAAGGGAATTCCTACTCGGGCAGGTAGTGCAGGCCGTTAGGGTAGATCCCTCGATCGCTGCGCTCCAACGGGATGACAAG
>JAHQVL010000187.1 GCA_019634345.1 Rhodothermaceae bacterium | reverse complement strand
GCCGAATGCTTGCCGCAGCCTCGACCCAGGCTCCCTTTCTGCGATCCTGCCAATGAGTCGAATCGGGTTCAAAATCACAGAGCTCAATGTGCGCAACAGCCCCTGACTGCCAGGACGCCCCTTCGTATCGAAGACTCATTATCAGAATATGGCCGGACTCTTCTTTTGTTGTTACTCGTTCATCCGTTCGTATAACTGCTGAAAGCGTATTGTTTTGGCCCGGAATAAAGCGCTCAAGCGTACCCTCATATCCGATTCTTCCGTTTAGCCATTCAGGGCGCATGGAATATCCGCCATGTACAAAAACGCGATCCCCTTCTTTTAGTGGTTTTCCTTCAGGCATATCAATTGGTGCAGGTACCCGATCGCCCGATCGTGTAAAAAAGAAATAGAGAATACTGGCGACTATTATAATCAGTATTACTTGTCCGATTTTCATGCATACTGTCTGTTTGTTTTCTTTACAGTCGTCCCAAAGGATTGCCTGTAGTGTAGAATTGCTACAGCCTTGTCTTTCATCTATATTCCTACCCTCTTTCATAACGTAATTTAACCCCGAACGGTATGGCTCTGGTTGATTGGTTGGTAGTAGCTGCCTATATGGTGTTCACCATCGTTCTGGGAGTCCTCCTTTCTCGTCGAGCCTCCAAGTCGATGGAGGATTTTTTTGTGTCGGGCCGGTCCTTACCCTGGTGGCTGGCTGGGACATCGATGGCAGCTACAACTTTTTCGATTGATACACCGCTGTACGTTGCCGGCGTTGTAGGGAGTAGGGGGATTGCAGGTAACTGGGAATGGTGGGCCTTTGGATTTGGCCATGTGTTGCTCATCTATTTGTTTGCTCGGCTCTGGCGGAGGAGCGAGGTGGTGACGGATGCGCAATTGATCGAAATGAGATACGGGGGGCGGCTGGCATCTGCTCTTAGAGGGATTAAAGCGTTTCTATTTGCGGTGCCGATTAATTGCATCGGGGTCGGCTACATCATGCTGGCGGCAGTAAAGGTAATTGGGACGCTTGGAATCTGGGAAGCAATGGGTATTGCACCGGGGCAGCAGGTAGGGGGCATGGACCCCAAGTTACTCCTTGTTATAGGCCTATCTGTTTTTGTACTCATATATACCGGCTTTTCTGGGTTGTGGGGCGTGGTTATAACAGACTTCTTCCAATTCTTTTTGGCCTTGTTCGGAGCAATTCTCGTTGCCTATTTTGCTATCAAGAGCCCGGAAATTGGGGGCCTTCGAAACTTGAGCGAACTGGCACAGGCCAATACATCGTTTGACGTACTTGCCTTTGTGCCGTTATCGTTTAATGGAGAAGGGTTGTTTAGTGTCGCCTGGAGTGCGTTCGCCGGTATCTCTGCGACTACATTTGCGGCCTACGTATTTTTACAGTGGTGGACCTTTAGACGATCAGATGGAGGGGGCGAGTTTATTCAACGCATCGTAGCTGCTAAATCTGAGTCCGAGGCCGTGAAAGCTGCATGGTTGTTTAATATCATGCACTATATTGTCCGGACGTGGCCCTGGATTCTTGTAGCATTAGCAGCGGTGGTCCTCTATCCCAATCTGGAAGATAAAGAGTTGGGATACCCCATGTTGATGATAGATTTCTTGCCGCCCGGTTTGCTTGGGTTGGTGGTTGCTTCTCTATTCGCGGCCTTTATGAGTACCATTTCAACGCAAATTAACTGGGGCGCCTCCTACTTAGTTAATGATTTGTATGCTCGCTTTATCCGGCCCGATGCGACCCAAAAGCAATTGATTGTTGCTGGCAGAGTAGCTTCCATTATCATTGCAGTGGTAGGAGCCGCAGCTGCGTTCTTCTCTGACAGTGTAGCCAATATATTCAGGCTGGTGATTGCGATAGGCACAGGCCCGGGAGTAGTCCTTATTCTTCGCTGGTTTTGGTGGCGAATTAATGCAGCAGCAGAACTCTCTGCGATGCTGGCCGGCTTTTTTGTTGGGCTTTTTACCTCGGTGATCCCTGTGATCATGGTGCCCGATTTTGGAACCCGCCTGCTGATTATCGTTGCCATTACTACAGTCATCTGGGTCGCCGTAATGTATTTGACCCCACCGGAATCTGATGAAACCTTAATTGCCTTTTACAAAAGGGTGAAGCCAGGCGGACCTGGTTGGAGTCGATTCCGGGAGATTACAGGTATTGAAGGCGCCAGCTTGAAAGCGGCACTAAAGCGTGTAGTGGCTGCTTCCTTCATACTCTTTGGATTAATGTTCGCCATAGGAGCAAGCCTGCTCTATGATTTTCAAACAGCACTATGGATGGCTATATTAGCCGCAAGCGGTGGACTACTATTAAGAAGATGGAGTAAATCCTGAAGGATCTTCAGGATTTGTTTCTGGTTTCTTGTTTCTCGTTTCTGGTTTGGACTCTAGAAACAACCAGAAACCAGAAACCAGAAACCAGAAACATCTTAGAAGAACCTTGTTCTTCTAAGAAATAGCATTCAATGTCAGAACCTAAGAATATACCTGTTTTTCCTCTCGGACTCGTTCTCTACCCCAAAGAACTATTGCCCCTGCATATTTTTGAAGATCGGTATCGGGAAATGATTTCATATTGTCTCGATGAAGAAGCCGCTTTTGGTGTATTGTTGATGCAAGATGGAAAAATGGCCAATGTAGGGTGTGAGGCAGTGATTGATCGCGTAGTTACCACCTATGAGGACGGCCGAATGGATATTATCGTTGAAGGTACTCAACGATTTAAAGTTCGCGACTTGCAAAGTTCTAAATCCTATATGACGGCGGACATTGAAGGCATTGAAGAGCCGGAAGAACCCATTCAAGTTGAAACGAGGGAGCGGGTCATCACGCAGCATATGCGATTGTTAGAATTGGCAGGTCGAAAAGTGCGCCCCAACATCTATCAAAACCTTGATGGGATTTCTTTTTTTATTGCACATAACGTCGGGTTGAGCTCTGAGCAGAAGCAACAGGTTTTGGAGATGTTGACTGAAAATGAGCGTATCGTTTTCCTGGCATCGCATTTAGAGACGCTTATTCCTAAGGTCGAAGAATATGAGGATGTGAGAAAGAAGGTGCAGAGCAACGGCCATTTTAAAGATTTTCCACCCGAAGTTGAATAACGTGACGTGTGTGAGTTATGACTAGTATTGGTCCCTATACCTTGAGAACAATCGAAGCCGGCCGTTTTGGTTTGGACGGCGGAGCAATGTTTGGTATCGTTCCTAAGCCGCTTTGGGAACGCCGCATCCCGGCAGATTCCAAGAACCGGATTCCTCTTAACATGCGTTGTTTGTTGATAGAAGGGGAGGGGCGGTTAATGCTTGTTGACAATGGGCTCGGAGACAAATACGATCAAAAATTCGGGTCTATTTTTGGTGTTGATACTGAATACGCAGAACTTCATCGGTCACTGCATGCAGCCGGTGTGAGTGCAGAAGATATCACAGACGTAATCATTACCCATCTCCACTTTGATCACTGTGGAGGCACCACCTCTCGTGATGGAGATGCTTTGCGGATGGTTTTTAAAAATGCGACCCATCACGTGCAAAAAAGCCATTGGGAGTGGGCGCAGGTCCCTAATATCAGGGAACGGAATTCCTTTCTCAAAGAAAACCTGGAGCCGATGGGGGCTTCCGGTCAGTTACGTCTACTATCAGGTACTGCTGAAATTGCACCAGGAATTGAGGTATTTGCAGTTTCCGGGCATACCGAAGGTATGCAACTCGTTAAACTGTCTGATGGAGAACATACACTCGTGTATGCCGCTGACCTTATACCGACCCATGCTCATGTACCTATGGCCTGGAACATGGCGTATGACATTCATCCCTTAAAAACGATTCAAGAAAAGGAAGTTGTTTTAGAGCAGGCTGTAAGGGAGGGCTGGAGCTTGTTTTTGGAGCATGATCCTGAAGTTGAAGTAATCTCTTTAAAACGCTCAGACAGAGGTATTGCTGTTGAGAATCCCAGGCCTTTGAAAGAGCTGAAATAGGAACAGATTTCAGCAAGCTGGGTACGGTACGTTCAATTCTTTCAAAAACGCATGTCTACCGGTGTATCTAATACACCCAATCCTGTTTCCTAGCTATGTTACATGACGTTATCTCGCGTGGTAGTGGTACAGCTACTACAGACATTGCTGCCGTTGATATCTGGTGTGAAGATAAAGAACTTGCCTCAAGGGTCCATGATCTCATTCAGCCAGCCCTTTCTCGTGTTACCTTGACGGTTATCGAAGAGTGGAATCCTGAAGATAGGGAGAAGGTGCCTAACCTGTTTATATTAGACGATAAGCAGAAGGTCGAGGCAGTAGAAAACTGGCTGCGTCTACACCCTGGTGAAACAACGTCCCTACTCTATATAGAAACAAACGACGAGCTATCACGGACGGGCATGCAGGGTTTTAGTCGTGTGCAGCGTCTAGAAAAGAGATACTTAAATACGTGCGATACCCTTGTGAGAGGGATGTTATACCCCGCCTTAGGTAAACAGCTGCACGCTGTAGAGCGTTCTCTGGAAGAGAAGAGAGAGTTAATGGAATACGTGAAGGAGCACCTCTCCATTTTCTACCATAATATCAATAATCCACTTACTGTCCTGTCTGGCAATTTGCAATTATTAAAGATTCTTTCTGAGTCGGCGACACTACCGAGTGACATAAGTAAGTCAATTAACGACATTACCGAAATTTCAGGACGCTTTGAATCGGACTTGAAATTAGTTAATGTGTTGAGGGATAAGATCCATGAGAATTCGTAAGAATCTTCGTATATTCTTGGAGTGATCAAGGAACTTGAGTGGTAGGAGGTCAGTTCTCAACCCCTATCACGATGAATATCCTTTTTTAATACACCATCCCATTTATTCTTCAAGTAAGGCCTATCGATATTATCTGTTACGATGTTCGTTTTAATGTTCCGGACTGTTTTTGTTGATTAGTATAACGTAACAGCAACACCTAAGAGTCTATCTCTCTTTCCCGAATATGTCTTCTAAAGAGATGCGGCAAAGAAAGAGACCTCTCAGAATCATCCAATGCGCTTGAAGAACCACGCACTTTCCTTTTTGGTGTTTTGCCTCTTTATGGTGTTTCTCGTCACTGGGAGCGTATATGCGCAGCAAGTGGACGTGAGAGTCCTATCTCAGGATGCTGAAGGGGTGACTGTTGAGATGACTGCTGGCTGGCGTCTTTCCTTGCGCGAAGCAATGGATTCATCAAGGGCCAGTTCGCTTACTCCGGCACTCGTAAACATCGTCAGTAATGGAAATGAAGAGGTTTCGGAATTAATCTATCTCCCTTCTCGTCAGCGCCCTCGGGTCGACATACTGGAATCCTCATATGACGAGCTTTCGGTCCCGCCTCATGTGGATCATAATAAGTTAGTGATGGGGCTAGGTGGCCCTGTTGCAGGTTTATTTGGGCTAGGTACGTACCGAAAGCAGCCTGTCGTTTCGCTCTCCTTTCAGCCGGTCATATATGATAGCGAATCGTCCTCTCTTCGGCGCTTTAGAAAAGTTGTTGCTCGGGTGACCTTTGCCTCTTCAGGCAGTCCATTTGCTTTAAATCAGTCGAACACGGCTTCTCAGAATGAACACGTGCTCGTTGATCAGAGTGCATTGTCTGAAGGAGTCATCGTAAAAGTCCCAATCACGCGGGAAGGGATTTATCGAATTGATCGTGCCTTTCTAACTGATGCTGGCTTAACGCCGGATACCATTGATCCTGACCGAGTACACATACTGGGGAATGGTGGGGCGCCGCTTCCTACATTGAATGGCACAAGTCGTCCTGCGGACTTAATCCAGAACCCGGTACACCGAATTGGTGGGGGGGATGGTTCTTTTGGCGATAACGACGCCATTTTATTCTATGCGGCTTCTCCTTCCGGTTGGGAATACAACACTGAAGACAGTGAATGGAATCATTATGTGAACCCGTTTTCTGTAGAAAACTATTATTTCCTCAAAGTGGCAGGAGAAGAGGGGTTAAATGTGGGTGACCCTGCGTTTGCGAATTTGCCAGGGGCCACAACGTATAGCAGTGTTCCTGGGCGATTATTTGTCGACTTCGATCAGTTTAACTGGAGTAAACAAAATGGAAGCGGGCTTACCTGGGTCAGCAATCCTATTGATCCCACAGGCCGGCTTGATATACTGCGGGATACCATTCCGCCTGGATTTAACGGCGGAGAAATAGCATACCAGGCTAGAGTTGCAATTAAGTCAAATCCCTCCACCCCTGCTGTATTTAGCTCAGGAGGTGCTGAGGTAGGATCGGCTCGTGCAGGGAGCGTACAACCTGGTGAAAATGACCCGTCCGCCCGATTGACTACTGCCAATTTTACGGAAACGAAAGGTGCAGGGGAGTCCATGGATCTTTCCATGACCATCCAGCAACAATCGAACAATCCTGAAGCGGGCCTGGATTGGATGCGGGTGATTTATGAGCAAAATTTGACGGCTCGTAATGGGGTCGTTCGATTTGTTACTCCAGCAGGCGTCACTGGGCCCTTGTCGTTTCTACTTTCCGGGTTTACTTCTGAACCTCACGTATGGGATGTGTCTTCGCATGGCGAAATCCGCCGGCTGGGTGTTCGTGCTAGTGGAAGTAATTATGAGGTACAGATAGACGTCGCCGATACGCCGCGTGAACTTATAGCATTTGTGCCTGAAGCTGCAAATGGATTGGATAGCGGTACCGCATCTACAATTGCGAATCAAAATCTGCATGGGATTCAGGAGTTTCCTGATTTTGTTATCATTGCACCGCCTCCTTTCTTGATGTACGCCGAAGAATTGGCCGATATCAGGCGCCAGGAAGGAATGACCGTAACCGTTGCGAATATCGAGCAGGTGTACAACGAGTTTTCAGGGGGGCTTGTAGACATGCGCTCTGTGAGGGATTACCTTCGTTTCCTGTATGACAGGGCCCCTTCTGATGAGTTACGTGTTAAATATGCCTTGTTCTATGGCGACGGGCATTATAATTACCGTAATCTGGGTTCTGATAGTGGTGGGCTCGAGAACTGGATTCCTCCCTATGAAACGGTCGACTCCTTTACGCCCGATAGAACCTTCACCAGCGATGATTATTTCGGCTTGCTCGATCCTGATGAGGGAGAATGGGTCTATGATGGGTTTGGCTTTCCAAATCCAACTGCAATTCCCCCGCAAGACGGAGATGTAGATCGAGTCGACATCGGAATTGGACGATTCACTGTACAGACAGAAGAAGAAGCACAGGTCGTTCTGGAGAAACTGAAGCGGTATGAAGACCCTGCCACATATGGACCATGGCGCACCCGATATACTTTTGTAGCAGATGATGACCTGACCGGTCTGTCGGGAACGGATGATGAGGCTGATTTACACCTGCAAAATGCGGACGTTGTGGCCGAACTGATTAAAGATCAATTTGGAGAAGTAAACATCAGAAAGATATACGCTTCTTCCTTTAATAGAGTCTTTCGAAACGGACACAAAATTCCAGAAGCCCGCGATGAAATTATCAATTCGCTGGAAGAAGGAACGTTACTGATAAACTATAGCGGCCATGGCGGGGAAGAAGGCCTGGCTCAGGAAGGGATATTCACTGCAGAAGATGCACGAAATCTGGAGAACTTTGATCGCCTGGCTATCTTCGTTACAGCTACCTGCTCGTTTGGATGGTGGGACCTGTCGTCGTATCAAAGTGGGGCAGAGGAACTGCTTTTAAACCCGAATGGCGGAGCTGTTGCGTTATTAACAACAGTTCGCCTTGTGTATACTTCAGCCAGCCTGAATAGCTTAAATGTGGGGCTGAACCGGCAATTGGCCAGAGAGATGTTTACGCTCGAGGACGATGGAGAATTTCGCCGGTTGGGAGACATCCTACGTATTACGAAAAATACACGTGTAGGGCTTCAGGGAAACAACCGTAAGTTTAATCTGCTTGGAGATCCAACCCTTCGCGTGGGGTTACCGGGAGACAATAAGCGGCTCGAAATTGAATCCATTAATGGCGTCGATCTTGCCGAAAATCAGGGGCAGTTGCGCGCATTGGATCAGGTATCTATTGAAGGTACAGTACGGGCAAAAGATGGCACGATTGATGATACATACCAGGGTATTGTTGATGTAACCATTTTTGATGCGCAGCGCCGCATCCCTATTGAAAACAAACGACATATGGTGACCCCCTACTATACGGTGCGCGAGGACCTTATCTGGCGCGGCCAGGTGCAAGCGACTGAGGGTCGGTTCACTGCTTCGTTTGTGGTACCCAAAGATATTTCGTACAGTAATTTACCGGGACGACTATCAGTATATGCGTCATCGGATGCCGGGCAAGTGCTCGGGTTTAATGAAAACTTTATCGTCGGTGGGACGTCCGATTCACCACCTAATGATTCACAAGGCCCTGAAATAACGCTATTCCTGAACGATACCACCTTTGTTTCTGGGGGGTTAACGGCTCCAGATCCTAAACTTATCGTAAAATTATTCGATGCAAGCGGTATTAATACCGTAGGCGCTGGCGTGGGTCACGAAATGTTATTGACGATTAACGAAGACGCAGAAAATGCGCTCGACATTAGTAGCGGATTTCGAAGTGAGGCAAATTCATTCCAACGAGGAACGGTTGAATGGGACCTGACTGATCTTGAACCAGGTCCGAATGCGCTAACGCTACGTGCATGGGATGTATTGAATAATTCTACGACCTCTTCGGTCGAGTTTTTTGTGGCAGAAGATGAGGATCTTGTTCTTCGGAACGTCTACAACTACCCTAATCCTACAAGTGGTGAGACTCGATTTGTATTCGAGCATAATCAACCTTTAGGCACCAGTGCATCGGTACAGGTACGCATTTATACACTCGCTGGTCGATTAATTCGTCAGCTCGAAGTAGATGAAGTCCTGCCCGGAGGTGTAGTACAGTTACCGTGGGACGGCAGAGACGAAGATGCTGACTTAATTGCAACAGGTGTATATCTGTACAAACTACGTGTGGAAGTTGAAAGCCCAGAAGGAGATCGGCAAGTGTCTGAGAAACTGGAAAGACTTGCAATAATTCGTTGATCTTTTCTGACTATTAACGCCATACTTTAAAAAAACCAACAACGTAATATACAATTTGCCAGCTTCAACTGACTTTATGCAAGGTTCGCTGGTGCATACAAACATAGTTATAAAACCATTCATGAACATGAAGTCTTTATCTATCCATCGCCTAGTCTCCCCTGTAAGAAATTATCTTACGAGTCTAGTTTGCCTCTTTGTACTCCTAGGCGGTACTGGGCACTTACTATCTGCCTACGGCCAGGCCGGTAGTGCAGCGGTTGTATTTTTGAAGATTGAACCAGACAGTCGATCGGCTGGTATGGGGAATGCCGGGGTTGCTCTTGCTGATAATGCCAGTGCAATGTTCTGGAACCCTGCAGGTCTTGCTTATCAACAAGGTACTGAGTTTGGCTTAACACACTCTAACTGGCTGCCAGAATTTAATGCCGATCTCTTCTACGAATACTTTATGGCCAAAAAGGACTTCCCAGGTATCGGGACCTTTGGTGCGCACGTAACTTACCTGTTTCTTGGTGAGCATGAAGGCCGTGACGGTCAGAATAACCCTACAGGTACGTTTAGATCCTATGATCTGGCAGTGGGCCTCTCCTATGGTGTAAAGCTGACTGAAACGTTTGCTATCGGTACCAGCTTGCGATTCATCTACTCCAACCTGGCTCCTAATACCAGTGTTGAAGGGCAGGAAACGAAGGCCGGTGTTGTAGGTGCTTTCGATATCTCAGCCCTCTACCGAACACGTCCGTTCACTATGGGCTCTACGATGGGGCAGTTCTCAGCTGGATTTAACCTGGCAAATATGGGCCCTGAGGTTCAGTATTCTGATAGCGATCAGGCTGATCCTATTCCTACAAATATCCGATTTGGATATGCGTTCTCTGTTGATTTTGATGAGTTTAACAAGTTGACTTTTGTGAACGACTTCAACAAGGACCTCATTCGTGTGAATGCTAATGGCGAAGCGGATCCATTCTATCAGGCGATCTTCTCTTCATGGTCACCGATTGAAGTACGTACCAACGCCGTACAAGATGATGAAGCTGAGTTTGAAACGCTAAGTGTCTTTAATCAGCTTACCATTGGTCTTGGCCTCGAATACTGGTACAACAACTTGTTTGCGCTCCGTTCTGGTTATTTCTACGAACATCCAGACAATGGAAACAGAAAGTTCATGACGCTAGGCGCTGGGATTCGATATAACATCATTGGCGTCGACTTCTCTTACATTTATGCAATCGAGGAAGAATCACCGCTTGCTAACACAATGCGATTCTCTCTGTTGCTCAACTTGAATAGATAGTTGAACCGAGGGGCTATCCTGAATTGAATACCGTCATGATGAATTGTGGTGTAGCGGCAAGATCGATGAAATGGACTCGGTATTCAGGATGGCCCCTTGTTTTTTTACTGCTTCTCTCAGCAGGCCCACTATACGGGCAAAAAGTCACGTTAAGTGATTCGTTTGTTTCTCTTCATCGTGCAGTGGAGAACACGTCCAGCGCATGCCTGGCTCCCTCTTTCACTCAATGCCCGGCGGCTCCACAATACGATCTCATCGCACTGCGCGTCTCCTTTCAGCCAGACACATCCCGCTTTACCACGGGAAATGGTACCTTCGAAGCCCCATTATTTGACTCGCTTCAAGCAACGGTTGACCCGTTACCCCATGACGCCGCCTATTTTGACGCCCATTTACAATTTCTATCGAACTATATAGAACAGGCTTCTGATGGGAATACCAGAGTTGTTACCCATCTGATTCCAGAAGTAATTCAGTTGTCTGGCGAAATGGGTGCGTACAGCCCAACGGGACTGGAATCTGATTCTGACCAAGAATTGAGCAAACTGGCCTCGCTCGTTGATGAAGCGTGGACGCTCGCAAATACGCAGGCAACCCTAAACGTCTCTGGATTTAACCCCGCAACAACCGCCTTTGTCATCTTTCATGCTGGAGTAGGCCGAGACATCGAACTGCTCGGTACCACCCTGGATAAAACACCTGAAGATATTCCGACGATCTATTTTAATCAGGAATCGCTGGATCGTCTTTGGGGTCAGCCAATCTCCTTTAAGGGACTGTCTGTTCAGCACACCATGATTTTGCCGCGAACAGAGTCCAGGCAGGGGTTTGATTTTATTAACGATGAACCCTTTCTCGTGGAATTCTCGATAAACGGGCTAATGGCGGCCAGCTTCTTGAATTATCTGGGGGTGCCTGATCTGTTTAATACGGAAACTGGAGAAAGCGCCATCGGGCCATTTGGACTGATGGACCCCCTCGGCCTGTTTGCATTTAATGGACTCTTTCCTCCAGAGCCTTCTGGGTGGACCAAACAATACCTTGGGTGGGCCGAACCTACATTCATTACAGGGGATCAAGCCGTTGAAGTGGACTTGCATGCGGCATCTGGGCCTCCTGGGCAAGATCTTGTGCGTGTACCCGTGTCTGAATCTGAATATTTCTTGCTGGAGAACAGGTACCGAGATTTTAATAGAGATGGACTGGTTCTCACTATTTATAGGGATGGAGCTACTTTTGAGCAACGCATTCAAAACGGTGAGGAAGACTTCAATTCGTTTAACATTGATGCCTTTGAAGGCGGAGTGGTTGTCGATGTCGATGATTTTGATTGGGCACTGCCTGGCGGAATCGACGAGAACGACAATCCATTGGTGGGCGGCGTTTTGATCTGGCATGTAGATGAGCGAGTGTTGGCGGATAAACTCGCTTCGAATAGTGTTAATAGTGACCCTGAGCGTAGAGCGGTAGACCTTGAGGAAGCCGATTCTGCACAGGATCTGGGTTTTCCTTCCGGATCCATCTTTGGACCTCAGGCACACCTGGGCACCCCCTTTGATTTTTTCTATGAGGGTAATCCAGTCGTTGTGATTACAAATACGGGTGACGAGATCAGCCTGTATCAGAACCGATTCGGTTCAGATACACAACCGAACAGTAACACGAATGCGGGCGGAGCAAGTTTTGTCGAATTGAGAGGGTTTACAACGCCAGCGCCTACAATGTCCTTTACGTATGCACGCGTAGAGCCAGAGAATATTCAGATCATTGATGGGTTTCCGGACGTTGATGCAGGGGAAATACCAGAGCAGTCTTATTTGACGGCTGCGATGAATCCCGAAATGGGCGTTTTCTTTCTTGGAATGAATGAACTCATCGGGGCTTATACTGGCAATCAGTCCATACAGCTATCCGGTGAGGCAATGAGTTCGCCAATCGTGTTTCCTGGAGATCAATTTGTTGCCCTTGAAGCCAATGCTGATGGAGACATTACCCTTGTTGTGATTAGAGGTACGTCTATTTCACGCTTTTTGACCGGTGTTACGATAGGGACTCCTGTGGATTTTGCATCCAGAAATACACTCCTTTATTCACCCGAAAGAGGCTTCATCTATGCGGTAGTGAATTCGGAGAGTACCAGCGGCCTATTTGAGCTGGTTTTAAACTCAAACAGCGCGGTTGCAACTGAGGTAAGTCTACCTGTGTCTTCTGTGTTTTCAATAGCAGCAACTGCCTCTGGGCGGCTTGCTATTTTGTCTGAGAATGGAGTGTCCTGGCTCGGAGAGAATGGCTCTGGATGGGCTGTTGATTTTATAGGGGCTCAGCTGCCTGGTCAATTGGTAATTGGAGAGGATAACTCAGGCACTGTGGGAGTGTTTACGCTTCCGGAGTCCAATGAGCTCGTTTTTTTGCAGGCCAGCGGGGCTGTTGAACGGATTGACATAGAGCGCTTTGTCACAGAGGGGACAATCGCCGAAGATCCCGTTCTGGTTGATCTAGACAGCGACGGGTTGTTGGAAGCGCTAGTTGGCATTGGCGCCAACCTGGTGGCTGTTACACCTGGAGGAGCGCTGGTTGACGGATTTCCCTTAGCTACATCAGCAGAAATAACAACACAACCGATTGTGGGCACTGGGGTCCAGGAAGGTTCATTTATTATTTTGGCCGGATCTAGGGATGGCCAGTTATCGTCTTTCGATTTAAGTAACGGAGGTCGTGAATTAGCCGGCTTTCCACTAGCAGTGGGGAGATCGATCACGGCGACCCCCATGATCGATGGGAATCGAATATACGCGGTATCTGCTTCAGGCGCTTTGTCCGTGTGGGAGACGAGCCAGCTTTCTGGAGCCTGGTGGGGTATGCAAGGTGTGGATCGATTTAATAGTAATTTTGTACGATCAGTAACGAGTGGACCAGGGGAAGGGACTGAAGGAGTACTACAGAAGGATCAGGTGTATAACTGGCCGAATCCTATACGCGATGGAGAAACGTTCTTTCGATTGACCACATCCACTGATGCAGACGTTCGAATCACAATTATTGATGCTGCCGGCACCCTGGTTGATCGTTTAGATGTGGGTCTCGTTCGTGCCCAGGCCCCCGTTGACATTCAGTGGGCCACCGATGCAGGAAGCGGACTGTACTTTGCGCGCGTAGAAGCGACTGATGCGAATGGAAATAATGAAACGTCCCTTATAAAGATGGCTGTTATTCGATGAGGAAAACCTGGCTCTACATAGCACTCTGTTGCATGCTCGTAGGGGGTACTCGATTATCCCACGCGCAAGTGCCCATTTCCTTTTACGATTTTGCGCGGCCTACGTTAAACTGGTACACGATAGATACGCAGCATTTCAATATCATCTACCATTTGGAAGATGATGGCCCAGGAAGCAGCAGGACGGCCCAGGTAGTGGCTCGAATTGCTGAAGAAGTGTATGAGCCTATTACTGATCTCTATCAGCATTGGCCTGATACAAAAGTCGCCATCATTCTAAAAGATTATGAGGATTATTCTAACGGTGCCGCCTATTTCTTTGACAACAAAATAGAAATATGGGCGCCGAGCCTGGATGCTCCGCTCAGAGGTGATCATAACTGGCTTAGAAATGTAATTACACACGAGTTCACTCATATCATCCAGGTCCAGAAAACCATGAAAGCTGGGCGCCGGTTGCCTTTCCTGTATTTCCAGTTGCTTGATTATGAAAATGTGAGCAGGCCGGATGTGTTGTATGGATACCCTAATGTCATTGTTACGTATCCCGTACCTGTTTTAAACAATCCCGCCTGGTTTGCTGAGGGGACGGCTCAATATCAGCGGCAGTGGTTGCATTACGATGATTGGGATTCGCACAGGGATATGCTTCTACGAACGCGAGTCATTGCAGGTGAGCAGTTGCCGCTTGAAGATATGGGCGGGTTTTATTCTCAAACTAGCCTTCTCCGTGAAACCACGTATAACCAGGGATTTGCGTTTACCCGTTATCTCGCCCGTCGCTTTGGGGAAGAGATCCTGATGGAGATTAGCCAAAGCCTGGGGAAATGGAAGAACTGGAATGTAGAGCGAGCCATTAAAGATGCAACAGGCATAGCCGGGAAAAAGGTCTATGAGCAGTGGATAAACGAACTTCAATCCTCATACAGGGAGGAAGTATCCGATCTGTTACCTAATCTGGTACAAGGAAGCATTATTGAGCATGAAGGGGCTAGCAACTTTTACCCTCAGTATGCACCGGATGGCAAGAAGGTGGCCTATGTGTCCAACAAAGGGAGAGATTTTAATCAGCTGAGCCTTTATGTAAAGGACCTGGAGTCGTCCAGCATGGCGAGCATCGAGTTGGATGGCCTCAGTGCTGCTCCGTTACGAACGCATACTTGTGCATTGGGGCACAAATTAAAATCTGGTGTAGGCCGAAGCTTTAGCTGGCATCCGTCTGGTGAGTCCATTGTTTATGTACGGCGCAAGGACTCTCCTGAAGGGTATCTCTATGCTGATTTATACAGTATCAATCTGGAAACGGAGAAGGTAGAGCGCCTTACTACAGAATTGCGAGCAACTTCACCGGTGTACGATAAGACGGGGCGCTATATTGCGTTCATCGTACAGTCTGACGGCTCCACGAACCTGTATAAGCTTGATACAACAACAGAAGAAGTTACTCCACTTACCACGTATCAAAATGGCTCTCAGGTGACTGATCCTGTATGGCATCCCTCTGGGGAGTGGCTTTACTTTGGGTTACAGAATGAAGCCGGGAGAGATATTTACCGGGTGGATGCAAACGGTGAGCTCGTTGAAGCAGTATTGCGAACAGAACATGATGAGCGAAGCCCTGCTTTTGGTGAGGAAGGGAAGACCTTGTATTTTTCTTCTGACAGGAATGGCATCTACAACATCTACGGCCTTGCCCTCCAACAACAGGAAGGGGATACAGAGCGGCAGCTTGAGCAGTTTACCAATGTGATAGGTGGTGCCTTCATGCCAAATGTGCTCAACGGAAAGATTGTGTTTTCACGGTATGAGTATGATGGCTATCGCATTGCAGAACTAGAGGACCTGGGTGGATCAAAGTCTATTAATCCTGATTGGACGTATACCTACCCAGAGATAATAAGCAAACCAACTGCGTTTACTGTTTCGAGTAGTGATTCTACGTCCAGTGAACAAAATACCCACTATGCGCTGAACGATTTTGACGATACCGATCTAGCTCCTTATGCGTCGGTTGCTAATATTCCTCTTTCAACGCAGCAGAGGAGTAATAGGGCGGCTTCTGAAAATACGACACCTGATAGTGGGGCCCCAGGGAATGAAGAGCCGCTGGCACATAAGCCCTATTCATTCGAGTTTACCTCCTTTAGTTTTTATCCGGTTCTTCGGTTTGACCAGTATGTGTCAAGGCGTCGAAGAGCCCTGGATGTACGATTGGCCGATCGGGGGCGCTTCGAAACATTGGCTCGCAATACCAAGGTAGGCGTGTTGATGTCCTCTCGGGAAATTCTTGAGGGATTAAACGTCTTTGCGGGTGTACTTGTTGGACCTACTTCGCGTGGCGCTTCTTCTATAGGGGACTTTTTCTCACCCTCCAGGCTGTTGAGGTTGGAGCGCGATGTATTTCTTCAATTCGATTATAATAAAGGCCTGTCCTTTATCCCTAAGCGGTGGTCCCCTCAATTATCACTTGAAGTGTTCAATATTCGGAGGAACGTCGATAATGGGCTCTCCATTGAAGAATTTCCCTGTACAGCTTGCTTCCCGGATACGACACTAGCGGATCTTTCCTATAACTTGTGGGAAGTAGGACTGAAGGCTCGAAGTAAAGTAAATCGATTTCTTCTTTTAGAGGCTGGATACAGGTATAGCCCCTATAGCGTTACCACTGAGCGGTTTTTCTCCAAAGAATCGGACCAGTTTATTGATCCATTTACGTCTACGTACTTTATCGGTACAGGAGCTTCACTTAAAGGTATCCTTGAATGGAATGCACCGCATCGGCATAGCGACGTGGTGCCAGTCGGTATCAGGGCTGAGTTGGCCTATGACAGGGAAGTAGGACGGTTGTTAGAACGGTTTGACATTGAGGATGGCAGGATAGAGCCCGTCTATGAACGGCATCGTTTCCACCGGGTAAGTTTTGAATCACGGCTTGGAATGATGTTGCCTGGCAAAATCTTTAAGGCCCCCCATGGTTTTGGTGTGCGGGCCCGGTTGTCTACAATCATAGGTAAAACAGTAGATGACTTTTTTAATGACTACGTGGGAGGATTAGCCGGGGCGAGAGGATATCCGTTTTACGCGATGGGCGGAAATGAAACGCTATGGCTACAGGGGAGCTATTTGTTTCCATTGTTGCCGAGTATAGAGAAACAGGTCATGTTTACCTATGTAGATAAGCTTTACGCGAGAGTGTATGCGGATGCCGCTGCTGCATGGAATGGACCTCTTACCTCGCCTGGAGCGTTAAGGAAGGATGTTGGCGCAGAATTGCGTTTGGGACTGGGGTCCTTTTATTTACTTCCGACAGCGATCTTTGTGAGTGCCACGTACGGATTGGACTCGTTTACATTTGCTCTTGACGAGGGATTTTTAACTCCGGATGGTGCCAGTACTGTAGAATATGGGAATGCCTGGCAATGGCATCTTGGTATTTTGTTCGGATTTGACCTGTGACACAGGTATTTTATTGATCTGAAGTGTAACAAAACGTATAGACACACTAACTAATAGCATATGGAAGCTTCTACGGTTATCCCCGCATCCATTGGAATGATTGCAATCGGGGCCATTTTCATTTATTTGCTTGTAGGCCGTAAAAAAAAGCCCTCTAACCCACTAGAGTGGTTTGGAGTGGGCGTTTCTTCTGTGTTGATCGTTTGTGCCAGTGGATTATTGCTGTTGGGGGTAACGATGGGAGACAAGGCACGAAGCCCTTTTCACGTGCAGCAAGATGCTGTTGGTGAAGGTGCACCAGATTTTTCCTTCAAAATGATAAACTCTAATGAGGAAGGGACGCTGGAAGAACTAGAAGGAAAGGTCGTATTGATCAATTTTTGGGCGACCTGGTGCCCTCCTTGCTTAGATGAAATGCCGGACTTAAATCGCCTTTATGCTGAGTATAAGGATGAGGGACTTGTTGTGCTAACCGTTTCTGATGAAAGGCGGGATATTCTAACGATGTTTAGCCAAAACATGATTTCTCTGGAAACGGAGAGTGCGTACATTGATAACGTAGATGCATTGCCGATGCCTTATAGAAAAATAAAGGATGGCCGTCCTGAATCGTATGTGATCGACCGCGATGGCGTTATCCGAGAATTTATTCTTGGGGCACGGGACTATAACTATTTCAAAAAAGCCGTTTCCCCCTATATCTAGAATAGAAAAATGATGATTAACGTTCGACAAATACGATCCGTGTTGTTTGGCTTGTTAATGATCCTCTGGGGGGCAGGTGAGTTTGGTGCATTGCAGGCGAAAGAGGCTCATTCAGGGCATGCTTCTTCAACGGATGACTCTACAAAGGTATTAATGACACGAGCCAGTGTAAAAGCTGCGCTTTTGTATGAGTCTGCTGAGCTTTCACTAACTCCTTATTCGAACTCACCCGTTAGGGCAAAGAAAAGAAGTGTTGGTGCTGCGTTTGGCATGTCTGCCGTAGTACCTGGATTGGGGCAGGCTTATAACAAGCAGTGGGGTAAAGCGATTGGGGCTTTTGTAATGGAAGCTGCTATAATAACGAGTTCAATTATTTGGCGCAATCAAGGGAATGGCCTCGAAAGAGATTACCAGTTGTTTGCGCACGACTGGTGGGATCCTGCAAAATATGCGAACTGGCTTAATGACTACAGTTCGTTTATAAATGTGACTGTAGACCCCATCTCAGTACCCTCGTCGATTAATTTCCAAAACCCGGATAGTTGGAGCGATCAGGAATGGCAGGTTGTATTATCCTTCTTCAGCCAAATTCAGAATGTTGAACGGCAAATGTATCATGTGGAGACCGGTGCAGCGTTTTCGCACACATTGCCAGACTTCAGTGAACAGCAATATTACGAACTGATTGGAAAGTATTATCAGTTTGCTCCTGGATGGAACGATTATCCGGAATGGGTGGATGAGAATGGCGTTCCTACGGCAGCGATCGATCCTTCAATGACGGGCTCTAACGGTGATAGGCCGAATGTGTCTCCAACATTCTTCCGATACTCCGATGATCACGCGCATGCCAATGATGTACTTAGAAGGGCATCGCGGATAAGTGGATTATTGATCCTGACGCATATGGTATCAGCTATCGATGCTGCTATATCTGCTAAGATGCATAACGACCGCATCAGTCCCGGCCTTGAAATAGGATCAAATGCGCAAGGGGAAGTACGGCCCGTAGCAACGCTGACTGTAAAGCTGTAGAAACCAGCTACGTGATAGGAAAAGTACGTTTTGGGGTGTAGTGATTAAGTGTAATTCACATCACTACACCCCAAAGCATACAGGCTTATTTGATAAGCATTAAGGTTCTGCTGGCACTAAAATCACCACTTTCGAGCCTGTACAGGTACATCCCACTCGGTAAATCAGCCGCCTCAAATTGCACCTCATGTTGCCCGATGGGCATTGTACCATCAACCAGTGTCCGTACACTTCGTCCCAATGTATCATAGACCTTCAGCGTTACGTGATCCGTCGAAGGGATAGAGAATACAATGGAGGTGGTCGGGTTAAACGGATTAGGATAGTTCTGGGATAACATATAGTCGAATGGAAGCTCTTCGTCTACAGAGGTATTTGTAGTTGGATCGACAGTGATTGTGACCGTTGCAACATTTGATTGCGCGGGACGGGTAATAGGTCCGTTTGCAATTACCGTCCCAGTTACATCGAGGTTAATGCTGGCAAGGCCTCCTTCGTCGAGGAGCAGTGTATCTTGCAAGGAGAACGAGGTGTCCAGGGTTAGCGAATCATTTTGCTGGGCTAACGTAGCAAACATCGAAATGGTGTTTTCCACGTCGAAAGCGAGATTGCTGTCTGGTAACGCGTCTTCAAGCAAGGTCTCAAACAATCCGCCAGCAATGACTGTCGCATCACCGACCAGATTAGCCAGGTTATCCGTTTGCTCGAACGAGCCGTCTAAAATAGTAGCGAGTGGTCCCGGATCAAGCAAGCTCAAAGCAAATGCGTTTGTATCTGCTGTTGCATTGATCGAATTGCCTCCTCCGAAGTCGTAGTCAAGCACCAATGAATCAATGATGGTTGCATCGAACTGCGTGATTTGTGCCGAAGAAAAGGGGGCATCGTAGGGGGACAGTGAAAAAGCAGTAACCCCACTAACGCGGCCTGAGGCGGCGTTCGTTTGTGAAGAAAGCAAAATGTTGACTGTCATTTCTATGTCAATAGACGACTGGGTGGAGTCGATCTCCAGCAGTTGGCCAGGTACGGTTTCTAGCAGATAAGTAAACGAATCCGTACCCGAGAAGCCTGCATTGGGTTGATAGGTAAAAGAACCATTCGTGTTGAAGTTAAGCGCTCCGTTAAGAGTTGAGTCGATGAGTGCAACAAAAAAGGAGTCCGTCGTGGCCAGGTCATCATTATCGAGTAATCCTGGCGATTCTATGGAAAGCACGCTATCCATACTCACATCGAAAGCATCGTCAGTAGCTGAAATGGTTTGAGCGAACGAAGTGTGGGCAAATAAAAAAGCAGCCAGGCATAGGCAAAGGCTTTTCATCATGTATCTCGTTTCCAGTTTGGTGAAATAGTGTAGGGTTCTGAGTATTTTGCAAACAAAGTAAGTACCGAAGATACGAACTTTAGGTGTTACAAAAGGAATAATACAGGCTTAATCATTATATGACCTTACTCTTTTTCCTTCTCGCTACCGTCGCATTTGGAGCCATAAGTTATCGGTTGCAGTGGCTGTCAGCGGGGGGAAGTATCGTTGCCTCGGCCTTTGGATTCTGTCTTTTATGGCTTGGAGGTTGGCCTTGGGTTGTACCGCTCTTGCTTTTTTTTGGAACCTCTAGCATCCTTTCGAAAATGGGGAAAGGCACCAAGTTGCCCAAAAATGACGAAAAAAAGGATGATATTCGAAATGCTACGCAGGTTCTGTCTAATGGTGGCATTGCCTGGGTATTGCTTCTAGTATATGCCGTGACAGGGGACGTGCTCTGGTATGCGGGTTTTGTTGGGTCATTAGCAGCCGCAACCTCAGATACATGGGCAACAGAGATAGGACGCCTCGCCGGGGGGATGCCCAGAAATATCATTTCAGGGAAGATGCTGAAAAAGGGATTATCCGGCGGCGTAACCTGGCAAGGAACGGCAGGTTCAGCATTGGGAGCTTTACTGATTGGCTTATCTTGTGTCCCGTTTTATGACAATACAGTGCTCCATTGTATTATTTTAGGATTGTTCTCCGGGCTTGCTGGTAGTTTGTTGGACAGTATTCTTGGCGCCACTGTGCAAGCCAAATACCGGGTCCCGGAAACAGGGGAAATCGTTGAGGGAGGTATTCAGGACCAGGGCGTTCAGAAGATAAGTGGGGCGAGGTGGGTTACGAACGATCTGGTCAATGTGTTCTGCACCCTTGCAGGAGGGGTAGCAGGTATACTCCTTGGGTACCTGTTCACCTAGACGGAGGGGTACCTGGCAGGATGTGTTAATTACTTCAGGTAGGGGATGTTGGCCTGGAGAAAGTTATCTATATTCTATTCCGTTATGAAAGATAACTCAAACGAACGTACATGTGGTGGGCGTAACCTCGGAGGTCCACATTTCATTTTTTACCCCATCAATCAAATCAATAGTCATTCTAATGAAAACGAACATAATTGCAGGACTTTGTCTCTTCTTATTTTTTGCTGCTTCTGGATTGAAGGCACAGGCCCAAACATCACTGACGAGTGAGGCCGCAAAATCGTTTATAGACTTTTACTTCAATGGGCAAGGTCAAGGAGTCGTCCTGGCAGATATGAAGATCTGTATGGAGATTGTTGAAAACGAGTGCAGTGAAGAGGTATCTCCCATCGCTTTACAGCAAGGAGTAACGTATTCAGTTTGGATGATGTTTGTCGTACCTCAGGGTGATGAAATTGACGATATTATTGTCCAATACAACAGTGGCGGTGTCACCCGAAAGTCGAGCACCGCATCAGTTAAAGGGTCCGTTCGGTATAGAACATGGAAATCTTTCACGGCCAATCGAGCTGGTAACTGGGATATCGTTGTGCTCCATGATAAAGGAGGTGACGTGCAGACACTGAAAACAATTACGGCCACTGTGAACGAATAAATCAGAATGCAAACTATGCCTTCCCTTACAGAGTCATGTAGGGGAGGACTACAAATAAGGGCATGTTATTTACTGCGCCCCCTACAAATCATGTAGGGGGCGCATGTTTTTTATAATTAATGTGGTAATGCGGTGGGTTCATTCTTTAAGAGGTCTGTTTTATTACCGATCTGGAAAGAGTATAGAAGCTAAAATTTAGGCAGGTCCACCGTTATGAAACATTTATTTTCATGGGTTACCCACAATGTTCAGGTCAAAATCACATTCGTGGTTTTTTTTACAGCCTTCGTAGCTTCATTGGTGAACTATCAGGTGGGCTTACGGGCCACTAAAAGTGCTTTGCTTAATGGACAGCAAGTAGAACTTGTCAATAAAGTGGAGAAGGATTCTGGCCAGCTTGAAGCGTTCCTGAGGCAAATAGAAGATGATCTGATATTGATGTCAGAATTGCCCTCCGTTCATGCAATCATGGAAGCCAGGGGATCAGAGAACTACCCTTCCAGTCCCGGTTCGCTTCAATACTGGCACGAACAACTGACAACTGTATTTGAACGTCGCATTCGTGCAAGGCCCCACTACCTTCACCTCGGGTATTTTGAAGCGGGTGGAAGCGAAATAGTGGGCGTAGCCGGCTCTCGTGTACCTCCACAAATCCAGAGTTCAAGCAGAAATAGAATTGAGAATGTGGGTGAGGCCCTGGCGTTGAATCAAGGAGAGGTCTTTGCGTCTGAAATCAGTTTTATGAATGAGGATGCGGGGAATCCATCGAGCAATGGCATACCTGTTATTTCCTATGCGACTCCGATATACGATGATATAGGGGTAGCAAAAGGAGTATTGCTGATTGACGTGAATGGGAGTTATCTCGTCGATTCGATTTCTAGAGGAGAAGAGGATGCTTCGATTTACACATTTTTGGTAAATCAAGAAGGGTATTATTTATCTCATCCGGATCCAGCGAAGGTGTGGGGAAAAGAACGGGGGCATGGCTCACGATTTGATCTGGATTATGCTGAGGTTGCTGGCTCAATTTATAGCGGTGAGTCTGGGTTTCATTCCTCAACAGGAGGGATGTTTGCTTACGCACCCGTGCGGCTAAATACCACAAACGAGTCTACCTATTGGGTTGAGGTAAAAAGTATGCCCAAAGGGACCGCGTTTGCTGCTGCAAAAGAGTATCAACGCACTTCTCTCATGTTGTTTGGAGGGGCTCTTCTGCTTACGGTTGGAATAGGCGTTTGGATGGCTGGTGGATGGATCGTAAAACCGATAAGAAAGCTTCAGAATAATGCAAGTAAGATAGCTGATGGAGACTATAACGTATCAGCATTATTGGGCCAGAACGATGAGGTAGGAAAGCTCAGTGAATCCTTTGACTCTCTTGTCACAAAGGTGCGGAAGAACGTCAAAAATGTAGAAGTGATCATTGATCTGACCGTTAAGATGAGCAGAGAGAATGATGTAAAAAAACTCCTTCAAGCGTTCCTAAAAGAAGCTCGGGAAATAACACATTCCAAGTATGCTGCAATCAGTACCGTTGATCGAGCAGGTAATGTAAAAGAGTTTCTGACTCTCGGGATATCAAAAGAGATCCAAAAGCAAATCGGACGTTTGCCTGAAGGTAAAGGGTTATTGGGGCACGTACATCACAAGAAAGAGACCTTGAGACTGGAGCGCATGAGGGCCCATCCCAGTTCGGTAGGCTTCCCTGAAAATCATCCACCCATGGATACGTTACTGGCAACACCTATTCTTTTTCAAGATAGGTTACTTGGTATGTTGTATCTATCTACCAAAGAAGATGATAGCCTTTATACCAAAGCTGATGAGCGATTAATTACTGATATGGCTGCAATGGTAGGGGTGTTGATTGATTCTAAAGAAACAAGCAATGAAAATCGAAGGACCCGCACTTATTTACAAGAAGAGACAAACAAACTTGTAAAAGTCATTGGGTGCCTTGCTGAAGGTGATTTCACGGTAGATATTGATACTACAGACCATGGTGACGGGATCTCGCATCTGAAACAGGAGCTTGCCCAAATGGTCAAGGGCCTGAAAAACTTGATCGAGCAAGTCAGAGAAGCTGTTCGGGCAACGTATGCGTCCGCCAATCAAATAAACGAGGCTACTGAGCAGCTTGCTGTAGCAACGCAACAGCAGTCCGTTCAGGCACAAGATGTGGCTAATTCTGTTGATGAGATGGCCCAGACAATCACCGATAATGCTCGAAATGCCACTGAGACGGCAACGGTCTCCTATAACAGTGGAAAGGCAGCCCATGATGGAGGTGAGATTGTACAGCAGAGTGTCGAAAAGATACGAGAAATTGCAAAAGTGGTTGAGGAGTCAGCTGAAACGATCGAGCGATTGGGAGAATCTAGCCAGAAGATTGGTGATATCGTAGCAGTGATTGAAGAAATTGCAGATCAAACTAACCTGCTTGCGTTAAACGCTGCAATTGAAGCTGCAAGAGCTGGTGAGCAAGGTAAGGGCTTTGCGGTAGTTGCAGATGAAGTGAGGAAGTTGGCCGAACGAACTACAGGTGCAACTACCGAGATTGGTTCAATGATTAAAACCATACAGTCGGAAGCCAATCAGGCTGTAAATGCCATGCGCCAAGGTAGGGAGGAGGTAGCCAGTGGCCTTGAGCTTGCGGATAGAGCTGGTGATGCACTAACACGTGTAGTAGAGGAGATGAACAAAATTGTTGATCGGATAAATCAGATCGCTGTTGCCAGTGAAGAGCAATCCTCCACCAGTACTCAGATCTCAATGAATGTAGAGGCAATTTCAACCGTAACCAATGAATCTGCGAAGGGAGTGACTGAAATCTCAATAGCTGCTCAGGACTTAGAAAAGTATACAGAGGATCTTCGTTCGTTGATTTCACGCTTTAAAATAGATGCAATTGATGTTGTCCAGCAAGAGGTGTACGAGCAGGTTAATGTCTAAGAATTAACCATTAAAGGGGATATTCAGGGTATTGGGTGCATTTTGTATGTAAATCGGAAAGTACGTAGCTTAATTCCCAATAATGCATTAAGATAGTGCGTTATATAAGCAGACAAAATTCCATTTACTACAACTGAGAAGGGAAGGACTATGCCCTGGTACAAGCAGCTACATTGGCAAATCATTATTGGTTTAGTTTTGGGCTTGATATACGGCGTTGTAGCCGCTGCCCAGGGATGGGGGGATTTTACAAACGATTGGATTGGTCCGTTTGGGACCATATTTCTGCGATTATTAATGCTTATTGCTGTACCCCTTGTACTTGCTTCCTTGATTACAGGGGTCGCTTCTCTTTCTGATATTCAGAAGTTATCTCGCATAGGTGGGAAGACCATTGGTATATACCTGGCAACTACATTTATTGCCCTGGTATTGGGTTTGGTTATCGTAAACGTGATGAAGCCAGGAGAAACTGTGCCTCAGGATGTGCGAGAACGGCTTGAGCAAACCTACAGCAATGAGGCTGCGGCACGGCAAGAAGCAGCTGAACAAACACAAGATCGTGGTCCATTGCAGGCCTTTGTGGATATGGTCCCCGGTAATTTCTTTGCTTCGGCATCGAGCAATCGGAATATGCTTCAAATCGTGTTCTTCTCCATTTTTATAGGTATTGGGCTTATACTATTGCCTGAAGAAAAAGGAAGGCCTTTACTTTCTCTATTTGAGAGCCTGAACGATGTTATTATCAAGCTTGTAGATCTGATTATGTACACCGCGCCCATTGGCGTTTTTGCTTTATTGGCGAACACGATTGCTTCCATGGGCGGGGAAGGTGGTGTGTTTGAGTTATTGCGTGCACTTGGGTTTTATTGTATCGCTGTCGTGATTGGACTGATGATTCAGACCTTCCTGACCTATCCTGCTTTACTCAAATCATTTACCCCAGTTCGCATTGTTGATTTCTTCAAGGGGATCGCACCGGCTCAGTTGGTTGCTTTTTCTTCGTCTTCGAGTGGCGCCACCTTGCCTGTTACCATGGAGTGTGCAGAAGAAAACGTAGGGGTGTCCGAGGAAGTATCCTCCTTTGTATTGCCCCTTGGCGCTACAATAAATATGGATGGAACGGGATTATACCAGGCGATTGCAGCTGTTTTTATTGCCCAGACAGTGGGGATGGATCTTGCGCTCTCTGCTCAGCTTACGATTGTATTTACTGCTTTATTGGCATCGATTGGAACGGCTGCTGTCCCGGGCGCAGGCATTATAATGCTTGTGATTATTCTTGAAGCTGTTGGTGTACCCAGTGCTGGAATTGCACTAATCCTTGGCGTTGATCGTATCCTCGACATGTTGCGAACGGTCACAAACGTCACTGGTGACATTACAGTGGCAACTATCGTGGCCAGCAGTGAAGGCCAGCTACAAATTCCTACTTCAGCAAATACACCTGTGCAGGCGTAAACCTGAGCCGTTTATAGATACAGCGCAAGGCCAAATTTAGCCGCTGCGCTACGAAGCGCTGCAGATTCAGCCATTGAACTTGGATCGTTCTGTTGATTGTTACCTGGGTCCATTTGGAAACTTCCCGTTGCTTCTCTTGAGAACGTACCTTCCTTTGCGTGTATGGTAAGCCGGTAGGCAATAAAGATGCGGTCCCGGGTGCTGTATATATTGCTGATGGTCCCTTCCCATCCTGGTGCGTATTGGTCAAGAATTGCGATGGTGTCCTCCATGCTAAGGTATTTGACACGCCTTCCACCTTGTTGCCTTGTATGGACGATGTGAGCTGGAATCGGCTTCCTCAAGTCAGAAAGGATTTGGGATAAAGGCCGGCCAAATGCTTCGTCATTTTCTCTGATTTCGAGCTCTACTTTCGTGTCGTTTGGCTCACTTGAATTGGATGATTTTTCTAAAAACATGAAGATTCCTAGCGGATGACTGTAATGAATTTGGTAGCAGCGTGGTACCCACTTTGGCTGTAAGCACTAACCGAATAAAAATATATGCCAGCGGGTATCGATGATGCGTTTAGTTCTAGTCGTTGATTTGAACCAGCGTACATTTGCCTGTAAGGCACATCTATTAAACGCTTGCCCTGCATATTGAATACCTCGATACCAACCAATGCCGGCTCATGAAGATCCAAAATGATTCGGGTATGACTGCCAAAAGGGTTTGGGTAATTACCCAATAAGCTGAACGAAGACGGTATTCTATTATGTTGATCTCGATTCGTGAGCGTTGTGTTGCGGACTCTACCATGTGTCAGATTTGTGGAAGGATTACCCGGGTCGAACTTAAAATCCTCAAAGACGAGATCGCTTACTCCTTCCCTAAGGAAAGTGAGCTGTAAACCAAGCAACTGCCCTTCTCCGGCAAGCGGTGTGCCTCCACTCGCTCCTGCTACGATTACTTTTCCTGGCTGAGTGGCATTAAAATCCAATAAGGCAAAGACTTCGGAAAGATAAGACTCCTTCAGCACATCATCGACTCGAATAACAGTGGAGTCAAAGGACATTGTAAACTCAAAGCTGATAAGACCCATGCCCGTTAGGTCATCAACGGTGATCGGAACGGTAATCGTTGGTGTCTCAAGCGCTACGGTGTCTGGTAATTGGATTGAGACGTCCTGGCTCTGTGATGGGCGAGATATAAAGAGGTGCAGCCCTAAGATCGAAAGAAGTAAAAATAAGGTAAACCGCATGTACAAAGAAGCCAAAGGTTTTGATAGTACCCAAAAAGCATAGGGGGGCTTCTAGTGCTCAGAACCTGAAGAAAGGAATAAACGGAATAGTTGATTAATCTACGTTAACCAAGAAAGATGCCGTTCTTATTTATAAATCAGGTTCTGTGAAAAAAGAACGTTTGCTTTATCGGCGAGGTCATTGGTACCGGGTACGTGGAAAATTTGTGGCTTTTCTCGATTTATTACTGGGTTAACACAACGGGTGTATTTCACATCAGGAATACCTATAATGTTGAGAAATCACCAATCTGGCAAAATCAGATGCGTTGCGTTGCCCTCTTTGTTTCATGTATGGCACTTTGCATAATAGGTTGCGGAGAGCCTGCACAAACTGAAATGACACTACTCCCGTTTGATCAACTTCCTGTACAAGAAACGCTACCGGATCCCCTCCAGTTTGCAGACGGAAATCCTGTTAATACTGAATCACAATGGCATGAGAAAAGAGTCAGGGAGATTAGAACCCTGTTTTCTCATTACATGTATGGGTACATGCCCCCTGCAGAGGCCATTCAAACTACTATTGATGACGTTGATGCCCATTATTTGGATGGAATGGCGATAAAAAAACAGGTCACAATTCGATTTGGCCCGGAAGGCACACCGCCTTTGCATGTATTATTGGTTATCCCAAGCTCACAAGCCTCTCCGTCTCCTGTTTTCCTGGGGACCAATTTTTATGGTAATCACTCTGTATTGGCAGACAGCATGATACCATTGTCTACCCAGTGGATTCCTGAACGAGGAGCAGGTGTGGAGGACAATAAGGCCACAGAAGCATCAAGGGGGACGAGTATTGATCGCTGGAGTATAGAACAAGTAATTCATGCTGGGTACGCAGTCGCAACCTTTTACCATGCCGATGCTGATCCTGACAAAGATGATTTTACGGATGGCCTCCATGCATCGATACCTGTGGATGGGTCTGTGGCCCGTTCGGATACAAGTTGGGGAGCCCTATCAGCATGGGCTTATGCGATCCATCGCTCTGTTGACTACCTGGTACAAGATCCAGATATAGATGCAAGTAGAATTGCAGTTATGGGCCATTCAAGAAATGGAAAAGCAGCATTGTGGGCAGGAGCAACAGATCCTAGAATAGCTCTGGTTATTTCCAACCAGTCGGGCTGTGGAGGAGCTGCATTAAGCCGGCGGAAAATGGGTGAGACTGTTGAAGCTATCAATACGCGATTTCCTCATTGGTTTAGTCGCTCCTTTTGGGCATTTAACAACAACGAAGATCGTCTTCCGTTGGATCAACATATGCTTATTTCACTTATGGCACCTCGTCCTGTATTAGTGGCTAGCGCCGAGGAGGACGAGTGGGCAGATCCTGAAGGTGAATTTCTTGCCCTTAAGGCAGCTGAACCCGTGTATAAATTGCTGGGGTACTCTGGGCTGAATAATGAGTCGATGCCTACAGTACATCAACTGGTTGGGGCTGAGTTAGGATATCACATTCGTCCGGGAGGGCATGGGGTGGGGCCAAGAGATTGGGACGTGTTTGTTCAGTTTGCCAATTCACATTTCGGGGTGGCAACTGAATCAAATTAAGGTTTACGTACTAAAACCTATTCCACTAACTATGTGTTATTGTTAGATTAAAGATCTTTGCTGCTGGTAGATGACTATCCCTATGATTTCATTTCGTGTCTGGATACTTGCTTTGTGTGCCTTACTGTTGTCAGGTTGTTTTGGCCAGGGGGGAGGTATAAATAGCCGATTATTTACACCAGATCCAGAGCCCCTAATGGGCTGGGAGATTGCACTTTCTAAGATACTGGTCGTAGAAGCAGAAGAAAACCGTACTGTGTTGGGGATACCTGTTGATGATGGAGATGAGCCCTATTTTGTTGTCGTTGGAATTAAAAGCACACTGGGTACCTCTGGAAATACAGTGGTCCAGGTCAATAACTATCGGGATAAGACATGGGCCGGCCACCTTAGGGACGGACAACAAAAAACAATTCCACCCAGCATGGGGCGGTTACGGTTTGAGAATGTATCTAAGAAAGATGTGATTGGTGTCATCGTGGTTGCCGTAGAGGCCGATTTAACACCTTGGTCTATGATAGACCAAAGGGTCGAGGCGTTGGTGCAAGAATTGGAAGGTGCATTCATCAATTCGGTAGAAACACGTACCTCTATAAATGTATCTACCAATGCTTTTGTAAACGATTTGCACAACTCCATGCAAGCATCAGCGAGGTTAGTTGCTGAATCAGCTAATCCAACACAGTCCTTAGAAAGGCGGTTTTACTCGCTTAGTGACATTGATGACGTTATAGGAATAAATACGATGGTATTCATGATGAGGGCTCCCTCTGAAATGATCAGTTATCCATCGTATCAGGGGAACTACTTTACCGATGTCTTGAACAGGAGAGGGGCAGACTATCGTTTTTACGAGAATGCATTGGTATTCGATACCAATGACAAAGGAGCAAGGTATTTTGCCGAGGTGCGTATTCGGGCTTTCTAATCTTTAATTCATGAAAATTGGTCCTGTGAACTTTGTCACAACATACAGCCGAAGCTCTTCTCTTTCACTTTGAAAAGTGGAACCTGTCATTTCGACATCTGCACTCCAATATACCCGTTCACATTCCGAATCACATTCCAGCACTTCCATATAATCCATCACATCACGTTCCTCACACACAAGCCCAACGACATGCAAGTCACCACCAATATCTTTCACCCAGATGCTCCAAACGCCGCTTTTTACATTTTTCATAGCGTATTGGTTTTATTGAAGGGGAGTACTCAGTTGAGGTGTTTAAAAGGTACTCATAGTGGAATAATATCTCCTTAATCATCATAGTAAAAAAAGTACTACTTAACAATACCTTAATGCATATTGTCGGGATATAAATTCCTATTCAAGCTGCTCATGCATCCACTCAATCGATTCATCGAACAACTCAGGGGAATACATAACCAATGTATGTAAATAGGCTTCCAGCAATACATAGCTGGTAGAGTGAGTAGATAGAAAATCCGCGGTATGGGCTTTGGCTTCTTCTTCGTAAGAAGGGATCGAGATTGCTGCTTTGTAATAGGTCTCTTTGTTTATCTCTACGCGCCCCAGGTACCAGTTCCATCCTCGATGTTCAATGGCATCTTGAACGGCAGACTGAATTTCAGATAGCGTCAATCGTTCGGATAAATCGGTATCATACGAGAGGGACCATCCGCGTAGGACAAAGATGCCTGAAGCATAGCTACAGCGGCTCGGTTCAATGTCTGCCCAAAGCTCTAATAAGTGGGTTAAGGCCATGGAGTTTCTGGATAGAAAACAAATCACTACAAAGGATGCATAGCCTGTATCGTCCTATTCCCTCCAATATTAAGACGGTCCTTGATTTTTCAATGTATTTAGATATGCGGTGAGTAGAGCAATACCCGGATTTAGCGATTCGAGGCCCATATAACGATTCCCGCTCGAATGGGTAATGTGGCCCAGGAACAGTTCTTCTTCTCTATCAAATTCGAGTGTGTATTGCCAGCCCGTTCGTTCGTCTACGCATGCTTTGATAAGGTCTTCAATCACACCAACCCCGTGAACAGAGATTACGTCGCATGTTAATTCTGAGGGGTATTCTTTCACTGGTTTTGACAGATCATTGAAGTGAAATGTCCAGAAGTCACCTTTAACAAACATACATCGATTGGGCTCTATTGAGTGCCACTCGTCCAGGTAGGTGTGAATATCCATACCCGTACCTTTTGAAGATAAATGCATACCAATTGGGATTGCGTCTCACTGAAACATCGGCCTTTGTACTTCTGTAGTCTATCGCAAGATGCAACAAAGGCCTTTTTTATTCCTAATAATTAATTTTATTAATAAGACGCCATTTTCTGGCTGCATACGCATCTTCAATGATTAAATTATGTAGTGTAGTTCTAATTAACTTATTTGACACAATGACACTCAGGATTCAAAACGCAGTTGCTCTTTTTCTGATGCTACTGATCGGATTAGCAGACTATGCGGCTGTTGCGCAAACCATTCATTTTCAAACCGAAACTCGCAGTAAACTACATTTGCTTGGCGAGATGAGTAGGCTTATCGGAAATAAGCCTCAGGTATCAAATGCATACATGTCTAAAGATTATATGTTGGATAAGGGCGATAGGGATGCCACGCTTTTCTCACTTGTTGATAAGAAGATATCCATAATGGATTTGAAGAAGAAAACCTATTATGACATAGGGTTTGACGAGATGATGTCGCTTTTTGAAGCGAGCATGCAAGGCACACAGCAAGAGATCGAAGATTCTCAAGAAGAAATGCCCGAAGTAGAGTTTGATCTGAGTGTTGAGGATATGGGTGAAACGGGTGAATTTGCTGGTTTTAAGGCCGATCGCAAATTGATGCGCATCGAGATGAAGTTCACGGCAGAACAGACGGATGCAGAGGGAGATACAGAAGTTTCTGAGGGTACGTTTTACACTCTGATTGACATGTGGGTTAGTGACGAGGTTAAAGGGTATGACGTGATGAATGCGTATGCACAGAATTATGCAGAATCTATAGGAGAATCCTTTAGTCCCCAAAATGGCGGTTTTGCTGGGATTACTCAGATGATGGAGCAGGATCCTCGTATTGGGCCGGCCATGGAGAGGGCGCAAAAGGAAATTCAGAAAATTGAAGGGCTGACGTTAAAAAGCACATCGTATTTCATTATTGGGCCACCTGATCAAGAATTAGATGTCGCTGCCGTTCTAGGAAGTGGTGAAAGACAAGCTGAGGAAAAAAAGAAAAAGAGAAAAGGGCGATTAGGGCAGTTAGCACGTGGTGCTTTGAGGCAGCAAGGTGTTCGTGTGGGTGGAGATAACTCCGATGCTCAAGAGAGCGGTGAAATAACCGAACAAAAAGTGCTTGTTGAAACTGAAACCACTTACAAAATCTTTGAGGTGATTGACGACGATCCTGAATTGTTTAGAGTGCCCTCTAACTTCAAAGAAATAGAGAAACCCTATTAGGATAGTGGAAGGTGCAAAGTTTTTAATGTAAAAAAGGCCGAGTATCGTTTTATGGTTCTCGGCCTTTCTATGTTCAATCAACTTGTTCGTTCAGTTAATTTGAGAAGGTATCGCAGTTGTCCATCCGGCCGGTTTCCAGGCCTCGGCGGAACCATTCCATTCGTTGTTGGGACGTGCCATGGGTGAATGCTTCAGGCTGAATACGTTGCCCGGCCATTTTCTGTAATCTATCATCACCGACAGCCGCAGCCGCAGCAAGCCCTTCCTCTACATCCCCTTTGTCCAGCACCTGTTGCATCCGCTCGGTGTGGTGCGTCCATACTCCTGCATAACAATCTGCTTGAAGCTCCATTCTTACAGAGAGTTGATTCGACTGAACGCCTCTACCTGCTCTTCGCTGGGCTTGACGGACTTGTTGTTCGGTACCCAGGATAGTCTGGATATGATGACCGACTTCGTGAGCAATAACATAAGCGACTGCAAAATCACCGCTGGCGCCCATGCGCTGTAATTCTCTCAAGAAGCTAAGATCCAGGTACATTTTTTGGTCGCCTGGGCAATAAAAGGGCCCTGTTGCCGCTGTATTATAGCCGCATGCAGACTGTACTGCATCCTCATAGAGGACGAGTTTGGGCTGCACATAACGTGCGCCCTGGGAAGAAAAAATGGTGTCCCAGGTATCTTCAGTATAACCAAGTACGACAGAAACAAAGTCGGCCGCTTCGTCCTGGCCTGCCGAGGCTGTGTTTGGCACTTGTGTACTAGGAGACTGGCTGTCAATTTGCTGAAGGAGGGACAGAGGGTTTTGCCCTGTGAAAAAACTGAGCACTAAAACGAGCAAGATGGTACCGAGCCCTACTTTCGAGCCCCTGCCCATAGACGCTCTGCCACCGCGGCGGTCTTCAACATTGGTGCTACGTCTACCCGATTTCCAACGCATGAGTATATACCGTATCTAAACTAATAATAACAAAACAGGTGGGTCCAGGTCTTATAGTAAGAAAAAGTCTGAGACCTGCGCTACTGCCTGCGCTATTATTAACGTGAAAAACGATTTAGCTCTTCTAAGGAGTTGGCTAGATGAAACGATAGGCTCCTTGCCAGGGATGGTTACTGAATTACATAGTCTTCAGTTAGGTTCTCAAAATCCTCAAAGCTCCGGCTTAGATTATGCACCTCGGCATTTACCTGAGCCATAGCCAGGTTATGCTTGGCGTGAGCACGCTCTATGAGTTGCCGTTTTAGCACCTCAACTTCGTTAAGCGCCTTTTTCTGTTTATGCTTAAGTAGCGCTCGATCAATCATATCATTAACACTTCGGACGTGCTGTTTTTTCTGACTCTCAAGCATTAGTTCACGAATAATCGCCTTCTTAGAGTTGGATCTTGTACTTGCAGGGAATCGGAGATGAATCGGGAGGAGCGTTGAGAGTAAGCAGCGCACAAAAATAGTAGACAAAAACAGCGCCTTGAGTTCGTAATTGCCCCCACCAATGTATAGCTCAGATGTGACCAGTACGAGAGCTAAGATGCAAAATAAAAATCCAGCAGAGATGATTTTTAATAGGCTGGGAACCTCATGTTGAGTCTCAAGAGCGAACCAGGATACAATCAAACTGGCCTCTAAGAGGATAAAGGCGGAGTAGCTGACATGGAATTGCCAGAGCTCATCGAGATGCTCGAAGTAAACAGAAAAAGCTTGAAATACGAGTGCCGATGTGGCGAAGATAGATGCTACTTTAACAAGGAGCTCAAAGAGATGGCGATAGATTCCCTGATGCTGAGCCCGCGTAGCAGTCGCTGATGTGTTCATATGCTACAAATAGTTGTTTCTGAAGGCCGAAATGCTTCGGAGGGCCCTTTTTAGAGTACTAATACAGAAGAGTATGAAAGAGAAGAGGTACCAATATCCCAAATAACATAGGTGGATGAACCAGAGGTATGGATTGTCTTGAGCCAGATCCTAAGTGATTTGTAGTGTACGAGAGAAGGACTACATCTTTTTACTGAATAATATAACCAGAGCATTAGGGGTAGGGCTGGTGGTGGGGGGTACTTGGCATACTTATTGATCAACCCGAAACTGCCTCCCAGTCTCAAAAAAATGCATTCACCCATCTTTTCTAGCATTATGATTCGCCAGACTAATTCTATTTTAGAAGGGTCTGGGAGGCGGACGTGTACCCCCGCATCTCATTCTTTATTGACTACTACTATTCATAAACTTATGAACATTAAACTGCACAGGTTTATTGCTGTAAGCCTGTTCCTCTGCCTCTTTACAGCGATGCAAGTAAGCATTGCTCAGGAAACAGATATTCAAATCTCTGTCTGTACCCTCGATATGGAAGGTGCTGCTCCACTAGATGGAGCCGTTGTTGTTATGCAACTAGGTAACCAACAACCTGTGGGCGGCACAACCGCCTCTGATGGTTGTGTAGACATTACAATTGAAGTACCCACTTCAACCTCTACAGAAGACATCACGCCGATTCCGCAAGTGTTTTCTGTACAGCCGGCTTACCCAAACCCCTTTATGAACGAGGTGTCTATCCCTCTAGCTATACAACAGACACAGTCCGTTTCATTTGAAATCTTCGATATTACCGGGCGATCTGTTGCTCAGCCCTTTGAAACCGTGTTGGCAACTGGTCAGCATCGTTTTACGGTGAAAACAGACGGACTCAACGCAGGGCTTTACCTCTATCAAATCGTTGGTGAGCAAGGCTCCGCATCTGGGAAGCTCGTTAAAGTAGGTGCTACTAAAGGGGCTTCAAGCGCAACCGAAGTCCGTGTTCAGGCTGCGGAGTTTGCGCCTGAGATAGAAACTCCGGTTGCACGGTCCATAGCTCATACCGCAAATACGTTTGCCGTTCGCATTGATGCCATGCGTCAAGGGTATCTAGCAGCACGTTCCGACTTGGAAGTAAGTGACGGTGAAGAGGTTGTGCTGACTATGGAGAAAGTTGATCCAGGGGTGCCTTCTGCGCCTCTATTGTCACTACCCGGAAATGGTTCAGTAGGCGTCGCATTTAACGGTACTGATTTGGAATGGACAGGCGATGATCTCGCGAGTAGCTATTCCGTTCAAGTCTCAAAATCGGCCGATTTCTCCAGCGTTGATGTTCAGCAGGAAGGATGGCCGGCTGAGTCCTATACCTTACCAGAGCTAGATCCTGCTACCTTATACTACTGGCGGGTTCGGTCCACGGGAGACCAGGCGACCAGTGAATGGTCCCTTATATATCAATTTTTGACTGTGGATGATGGAGCAACTCCTCCAAGTATACCTATCCTATCTGCACCTATGAACGGTGCAACAGACGTAGTATCAACAGATGTAGAACTCGAATGGGTTACAGCCGAGGATGCTGTAAATTACAGGGTCCAGTTAGCGACTACATCCGATTTCTCTGTACTCATTGTGGACGTCGATGGGGTGTTGGGCACTACGTATTCATCGGCTGAACTTTTCGCAGATACAGAATACTTCTGGCGGGTTAGGGCCAATGGCCAGGGCGGAGTCAGCGATTGGTCTGATGAATACTCGTTTTCTACAGTCAGTGCTGATGGATTGCCTGGCGTGCCGTCGCTTTCTTTACCTGCTAACGGCGCCACAGATGTTACTCCAGGGATGATTACGCTGAGCTGGGACACAGAGGCCAGTGCTACATCCTACGATTACCAGATGTCAACAGTACCTTCGTTCTCATCACTGGTTGATGAGCAACTGGGCGTGACATCGACTTCTGTGGAGTCTATTGAGCTTGGACAAGGAGTCACTTATTACTGGCATGTTCGGGCCGTGAATGAAAATGGTATGAGTGAATGGTCTTCGCTATACAGCTTTACTACTACGTCCGATGGCGGTGGAGGCGGGGCTCCAGCAACACCCTTCCTTACGGCTCCATCAGATGGTGCTACTGGAATCTCTCCAAGCGGGGTCAACCTGACCTGGAATGCCTCTCCAAATGCTACCAGCTATGATGTTCAGCTAGCGACAACGGATGACTTCTCCTCAATCGTAGATGAAAGCGTAGATCAAGCCGCTACATCGGCACTATTTAATGATGTCGCGCCTAATACGACGCATTATTGGAGAGCCAGGGCTTCGAATGCAGAAGGTACAAGTGATTGGTCGAACCCGTTTAGCTTTACTACCGGCGAAGCAGGATCTGAAAACGAGATGATTGCGCTGGACCTAATGGGGCCAAATGATACCTATTATGGGCTTCCAGGAGGCCTGGTCGATAATGGGGTGCCGACCGTTACGGCGACCAATAACAAGATCATCATTGTAGCCATCTCTATGAGTAATGGATACCAGGAGTTCAATCAATTCATTAACCTGTACAAGAATCACCCAGATATAAGTAATCAGGTTGAATTTGAGAACTGCGCGGTAGGCGGTAGTGCGTTGGAGCGATGGCTTACGGAAGATTCTCTATGGCAAAAGTGTAAAGACAAGATTAGCGATTTAAGTGCAGTCAAAGTAGTTTGGGCGAAGAATGCGAACCAGTTTACGGCTCACGGCCTTACATTACCCGATCCTGGAGCTGACTATTACGATCTTGTTGATAACATTGGGGCCATTTCTCAGCGAATTGGAGCAGAGTTTCCATCTGTTCAGGCGGTTTTCCACTCAAGCCGAATTTGGGGTGGATATGTGACTGGAGAAAAACAAGCAGCACGTGGAGAGCCAATCTCCTACGAAGGTGGATTTGCTACCAATACTGTCATCGAACAGTATCAGCAAGGCCAATTACCCGGTGCTCCTTGGATTGGATGGGGACCCTATATTTGGGCAAATGGCGAGACGCCAAATGGTAGCGGCATCTTCTGGACCCTTAATGACTTCCAAGACGGTGGTGTAAATCAGCATCCATCAGAAGCCGGTGCTACTAAAGTAGCCGACGCCCTGCATGAGTTCTTTATGCAATTCGATTGGTACAAAAATTAGCAGTTAGTTTAAGGTTTAAAGTTCAACGTTTAATGTTTTTTGGGGTGGGAGGTATACGCTTCGAGCCTAAAACATTAAACGTTGAACTTTGAACTTTGAACTCTGTATACATCGGGCATATCTTTTCTGCTTTTCTTAATTGGTCCCAATTTCCGATGTCTAACGTCTATGTCCCTGATGCTGTGTGGCAGGTTACTGAGCTGCACAAAGAGTTATTGATTGATTATCCTGGTGAATGGTCTGTTCGTTTTGTTCTTGACAAACAGGCTTTGCGGCTTAAAGAAGCCTATGACGAAGAAGATAGCGCAGTGCAGGTGCAATTAAGTAACTGGCATCCCCAATGCATTCAGCTTTCCTTTAATCAAATGCTGAATCAGAAGCTTACCCTTGACGATATGCGCCTCGTTGTTGCCCGTGAACATGGTTTTAAGGAGTGGGAGGAGGTACTTTCACTAGGGCCGGTATTGTTGGATGAGGCTTTTGAGACGGGTGTTGAATGTATGCTTGAAGGCGACTTGAAAAACCTGGAAGCAATCCTGAAAAAAGACCCTCAGTTGACCCATCGTGCATCAAAGTACGCTCATCATGCTACGATGCTGCATTATCTTGCCGCAAATGGAGTTGAAACCTGGCGGCAGCGAGTTCCTGCCAATGCCTCTGATGTTGCCCGTTTGCTTATTCAGTATGGAGCAGATGTAAATGCCACTGCTTTGTTCTATGGAGGTAATTACACAACGCTCGAACTGTTACTGACGAGTGCCCACCCTGCCGCAGCTGGAATAGCTGATGACTTAGCAGACGTATTACGTAGTTCGAATTAAGACTTAGAGCACTTCACCAAATTTTGTTTTGGCGTGAGTGAGCCTTTCTCCTGAAAATTCCTGTGTTTATGGATGATTCGCTTAATGAATCTACATAATCAAGAAATTTCTACAAATTGGAAAGATTCACTATCATGAAAAGTAGCGTTAGAAGCCTGATTGCTTGTGTTGTTTTATCGGTTGCTTGTTTTGCACCTACTCAAGAATCCCACGCCCAGAGTGAGCCCTATTTAGGCCAGGTAGCCCTGGTTGGATTTAATTTTTGTCCTCGCGGTTGGGTACCAGCAGAGGGCCAATTATTGGATATAGCCACTAATACAGCTCTATTTTCTCTGTATGGCACTATTTACGGTGGCGACGGGCGTGTTACCTTTGGGTTGCCTGATTTGAGAGGGCGTGCACCCATCCATAACGGTACAGGACCAGGGTTATCAACATATAATATAGGCCAAAAAGGTGGTGTTGAAACGGTAACTCTAAGTCCTTCTGAGGTGCCCAGTCACAGTCATACTATTACGGAATTGACGGATCGGAATGGGACAACAGATGGGTTGGTGATTCGAAATGGAGGCGGAGCAACTACCGCACTTACAGGAAATACAGGAGGAGGGCAGGCTCATGAAAATCGTTCTCCGTACCTGGTAATGACGTATTGCATTGCTACGACTGGGATATTCCCCTCTCGAAATTAAGTCTGGAGCATTCACATAATCAGGAGGAAGATTGATGAGATCTATATTATTGCATGGGATGAATATCTCCAGATATCATTCAATGATGGCCATTATGTTGGCCGCCTGTTTGATACCCATAGAAACGGTTAAAGCCCAGGTACTTTTTTTGGGTGAAATCATTGAGGTTGGATACACTTTTTGTCCAATAGGTACCACTGAAGCCGACGGCCAGTTATTGGCAATCTCTTCTAATGAAGCACTGTTTTCTTTATACGGTACCATTTATGGAGGTGATGGCAGAACTACGTTTGCTTTGCCAGACCTTCGAGGCCGCAAGGCAATTGGAACGGGGACGGGAGCAGGACTTTCTACATATACCTTAGGAGCGCAAGGGGGCGTTGAGAATGTAACCTTAATCCCCGGCGAGGTACCCTCGCACAGCCACACCATACCTGAGTTAACTAGCTCTCAGGGAAGCGATCCTGGTCTGGTTATTCGGCAGGGGGGTGGGGCAACAACTGAGGATACAGGATTTACGGGAGAAAGTCAGTCACATTTCAATGTGCCCCCTTACCAGGTCATTCGGTATTGTGTTGCTACTGTAGGTATATTTCCTTCAAGGGATTGATTTGTTGAGTCCGGAGTTGGAAGTAAGTGTGAGTCTAGCACAGAACTCCGGACTCAAGAGAGAACCCCCTTCTCATTCATCAGTTAGCTAGGCATTATTTTACCCGCCAACTGATGACTCGCATGAAAAACGCCCTCTTTCTTGCAACTACCGCTATTGCCCTCCTTATCACATCGCCCGCCTTCAGTCAAGAACGGTTCGACTTTGATTCGGCTTTGTCCTATGATTCCTCCGTGCCTGCACCAGCCTCTTTTCTTGGCTATGAACATGGGGAAAAATATACGTTTCATGCCCACATATTGGATTATTTTGAAGCCCTTGCAGAATCCTCAGACCGGGTAACATTGCATGAGTATGGGCGCTCTCATGAAGGCCGCCGCCTGGTATATGCCGTTATAACATCCGTCGAAAATCAGGCACGTATTGAAGAGATACGGATGAATAATCTACGCCTGGCAGATGCGTCTGATAGCGGTGCCGCAGATCTTATTGAGGACCAGCCACTCATCCATTGGATGAGCTACAATGTTCATGGAAACGAGCCCTCATCTTCAGAAGCAGCGATGCAAGTTTCTTATCGGCTAGCGGCAGCTCAGGATGAGGAAACGGCAGAAATGCTGGATGATCTGGTCGTGATTATTGATCCTTGTATTAATCCAGATGGGCGAGATCGGTATACGTATTGGTATACTTCCATGTATAGCAAGCTCCTGAATACAAATCCGGACGACCTTGAACACAGCGAACCGTGGCCGGGAGGGCGGACGAATCATTATTGGTTTGATTTAAATAGAGATTGGGTGTGGCTGGTCCATCCTGAATCCCAAGGGCGTATTAAAGCCTATCAACGATGGATGCCCCAAGTCCATATTGACTATCACGAGCAAGGGTTTAATAGTAACTACTTTACTCATCCAGGTACAACGCCGCGCAATTTAAATTTGCCGGATGCTTACGATACCTGGTCGGAGGCATTTGGAAAAGGTGATGCTGAAGCGTTCGACGAATACCAAATCTCTTACTTTACTCGTGAACGATTCGATTTTTATTATCCTGGATACGGCTCTTCCTATCCCTCGCTGATGGGAAGTATTGGTATGCTGAGGGAGCAAGGGGGCCATAGTCGAGGTGGACGTGCTGTGGAAACGAATGATGGGTATGTTCTGACTCTGCGTCAGCGAATCTTTGATCATTATCTTACCTCATTTGCAGGTATCAGGACCTCGATGGATAATCGGGCCGAGTTGCTTCGCTATTTTCGCCAGGCACTGACTCCGGGTACAGATCCTGCGCGAAGAGAAAAGGCCTACATTCTTCCTGATTTGGATAACCAGTATACGCACAAGATTGTCGACATGATGTTGGCGCATGGGGTAGAGGTTGAGCGTGCTCAAGAGTCATTTACTGTGCCCGATGCGAGGGATTATTGGACGGCTGAACCAGTGAGAACTGAATTTGAACGAGGTACTTACCTGATCAAGACGGATCAGTCCAGGCATCTTTTTGTTAATACGATCATGCAGCGCCAGATGGCGATCGAAGACTCGATAATGTATGATATGGCAACCTGGTCTGCACCCATTGCTTACAACATCAACGCTGCCTGGTCAGAACGAGACATTAATGCCAACACGATTTCGTTGGCTGAAGCACCATCCCAATCTGGTAGCATTCAAAACGCCGGAGCATCTTATGCATATGTGATTGACTGGAAGCAAACTGATGCGCCAAAAGCACTAGCGCATCTATGGAAGCTCGGATACAACGTGCGCAGTATTCAACGGCCCTTCTTTACGGAAAGTGACACACTTTCAAGAGGCTCTCTTATTGTATTGATGGGGCGCAATCGCGACAAGATGGCATCCTCAGAGGCGGATATGGAAAAGGTCGCTCAGGAAGCCGGGGTGCATATTGTTGGACTGGACACTGGGTGGAGCGAGGAGGGACTAAACCCTGCGTCGTCTTGGAGTATTCCATTGAAGAAGCCAAATGTGGCGATGTTGGTCGATGCACCATTTAGTTCTTATACCTCCGGGCAATTGTGGTTCTTGTTTGAAGAATGGACCCATTTTCCCATCAATCGAATTCGTATTACAGATCTGCCGCGTATCGAGCTTGATAAGTACGATGTGCTGCTGATGCCAGGTGCAGGCAGCGGGTTGGGTTCACACATGGATAGTTCTCGAATCCATATGATAAAACAATGGGTGAGAGCAGGAGGGACCTTGATTGGGACTGAAGGAAGTGCTCGGTTTTTAACAAAGGACCGGTCTAGAATGACGCCGATTGAACTAGCTAAGGCGCCCAAAGACGAGAAAGAAGACGAAGAACCATCCTTTGATCCTGGATCATTGGACGATCCGTATGTGGGCTTGGAAGTACGCGAGGATCTTGAAGATTTACAAAATATACCTGGTTCAGCCTTACGTGCTTTTCTGGATGTGACTCATCCGCTAGCCTATGGAATGCCTCCCCGATTGTATAGCTTAAAATTTGGCAATGAAGCTCTAGAGCCCTCAGTAGAATCTCAAGTCGTGGGTTATTATCACCCTCGTGCAGATTCTATCCTGGCTTCAGGATATGTTTCTGTGAAGAATCGCGAAAAATTGGCTGGAAAAGCATTTGCAATGGTGCACGAAATAGGGCAAGGAAATGTGGTGTTATTACATGATAATACACAATATCGCATGTTCTGGGTAGGTCCAGCACGTTTAATGCAAAATGCGGTCATGATTCTGCCAAGTATGTAGGGTTGACAAAGGTGTTATTGTGTAATATTCTTACAGCCAATCATTCCCACCTAGAAGGAACATGTTTGAATCTCTTGCAATAATTCTCATTGTAATTTTACCCGTTGCGATGGGCGCTCTTTTGTGGAGCTTTATGACAAAGCGACGAGTCTAAAGTAACTCAAAAGGGATCATTGATTGCGTCCCTTTATTACTCATTGATCTCGTTTTTGCTATTCATGGAGCCTCACAATAGACCTAATAGTCCCTCCAGCCATTCTGAGTTTTCCTTATCTGATGATTCCGTTGCAAAGGCTATTGAATGGTCGCCTCTTGTGAAGGGAGGCGCAAACTTCAGGACGCACAAGCTGAAAAAAGTGGGGTATCACATCTACGTCTCTTCTCCCACTGTGGGATATCACATCTTTTATGGGCTATTCATTCTTTTTGGAATTGGGGTTCTAGTCCTCGCCGCTCTTCGTCTGGATGGTTCTCTCCTTTTGCTGGGTATGCTCTTGTTTATGGCGAGTATCTTTGTTGGAGTTGGCGTTTATCTAATGCTGAAGGCAATAAATCCGTTTACTATCGATTTGGACTTGGGTACATTTTACATAGGACGTTCATATAATCCTCTCGACGATAATTCAGATGGTAGTTCAGGTTCTGTAAAAGATATACACGCCTTACAACTCATCGCTGAACACATCAAGAGCGAGAATTCTTCGTACACGAGTTATGAATTGAATCTAGTGCTAAAAGATGGCAGAAGGGTGAATGTAATGGATCATGGTAGGCAGAGTAAGATCTACGAAGAAGCACAAACCTTGAGTGAGTTACTCGGCGTTCCCATCTGGAGTTCACCACAGTGGACAAGGTAGCGTTACGAGTAGGGTCATTGGCATTCAATGTTTTTCTATTTGGTATATGTGTATTGTATGTTTATATTTGTTGGCAATCTCCTTACCTGTTACATGAAGCATCCTTTCTAGGTGTACTATGCTAGAACACGAGAAAATAAATTATCTGGAATTTCCTGCAACTGATCTTGCCGCAACTAAAGCCTTTTTTATAACTACGTTTGGCTGGTCATTTACGGACTATGGTCCCGATTATACTGCCTTTGAAAATCAAGGGACCGATGGGGGATTTTTTAAATCGGATCAAAAAGCAAGGAGTGACGAAGGGAGTGCACTCGTCGTTTTTTACAGCAAAGACCTCGAAGGCACTCAGCAAAAAGTACTAGATGCTGGAGGCGAGATTCTTAAGCCCATCTTCTCCTTTCCAGGTGGGAGACGGTTTCACTTTACTGAACCGAGCGGTAACGAGTTTGCCGTTTGGTCTGACCTGGGATTGGAATAGGTCTTTATAAGTGGTAATCAAGACGGACAATTATCGCCACATAAGGCGAATACTTGCATAGCACGCATGCTCCAGGGTGCTTCGTCTTCCTCGGGAAGTAAAGTAGTCTGATTTATTCTAAAATGGGTAGCATCGATTGGATAAAACGAAAGAACAGTCTGTGGGGATTGCCCTTGTCCAGTTAGGATTGGTTCGCTCCAAGAGATTCCATCTGTTGACACCTGGACCGTGTAAGAACGAGGGAATGTTTGTAAAGGTGGGGGAGAGTTGGGGCCTCTTCCTCGCCAAATAGTGGGCGAGTCAAATCGAATTTCTGTTAGCGTTACTGGTTTAGGGAATGCAATTTGGAACCACATACCTTGTTCTTGTGGAACTCCTGTGGTCCAGCCTTCAAACGTGAGCGCTCCGAATGCCTGGTCGGATCCACCCACTCGATGATTCCCGCTGTGGCTCGCTGTTACTGACCATGTTTCTGGGTTTGGCTTTAATGCAACAGGCACCTCTCTTGATAGCTTCTCGTAGGTGTAGGCCTGATTTTGATCTTCAGTGGCTGCCCGAATTACAGCAACTTGTTCCGGCGTAACAAAGGTGCCTTCATTTGACAACTGGGTTCGAATGAATGAGGAAACAGCCGCAACCCATTCATCTGAGTTTTCGTCCATTCCGACCATTATGCCTCCAGGATAGGTTTGATTCTCAATGGGGCCCTGGAGGCCATGGAGTAGGACTTTGACAACATAGTCCGGATGCCCTTGTACACGATCTGAGTTGGCTAGCGGTGGAGCCATGACGTTACCTTCACCAAGAGGAACTCCTTGGCCTTTATTTCCATGGCATTGGGAGCATAAATCGTTAAATATAGTGGCCCCTTCTGTGAGTGCAGCTATCTGAGATTCTGACCAGCGGTCGTTATCAAATGGCTCCTCATCCATGAGGCGGATAATTTGGTCAGCAACGAAGTCAACTCCTTTTGATTCAGATGATGCTTTAGCTTTCTGAACAGCGGATCGAGTTTCAGGTACTCCCAGCACATCCATCGTCATCATGGCTTGAATAGCCACATTGGGATTTGGGTGTTCTGCAAGGCGGGCATAATCCGACGCAAAAGAAACTTCGCCTGTTTTATGGAGACTTTCACTGGCGCGAAGTGCCTGGATGCACATTTTGGGCTCATGGTCGTTGAAAAGATCGCGCACGAGAGCCGGTTCGAGTGCATTTAATCCCTCAAGTGTCCAGAGTGCGTGAAACCGTCCAAGCAAGTTCTCAGAGTTTTGTACAATGGCTTCTAAGGCAGAAGTTACAGATTTGTCCTGGTTTAATACCAGCAGTTGCTGGGCGGTATCTCTCCACCATCCATTAGGGTGTAGTAAGTGGTTTACAAGCTGAGCGGATGTTTCGTCATGCATGCGGGGTTGCCGTTGATCGCGGTCCATCCCTTCGTATGTGAGCCGCCAGATACGACCGTGGCCCACCACCTTGTCCAGTTGGTATTGTTTAACTTTGGCTCGAAGAAAAGTCCCTTCTTGAACCCAGTTACCTTGCTGGATGATACCGCGGTACATGTCAACAATGTATAACGATCCATCTGGGGCTGTTGCCATGTCTACAGGGCGAAATAAAGGGTCGAAGGAACGGATAAACTCGGATTGGTCTTCTTGATAAACGTTATGTAGTTGAGTTAGGCCCTCTGTAACAACAGGTTCAATTCTTCTGACGATGCGGCCAACGGGTTCGCCGTAAATCAAATGCCCTATCAGGTCCTCGGGCAATCGATGTCCACGAAATATATCATTGCCTGCCGATCCGGTTACATTATTCAGCGTTCCATCAGGTCTGGAATGGTTAGAACCAGGCTGATAGTCTCCCAATCCACTGATTCCGTAAGGTACAGCAAAGCCGTCGGCGTAAGGCTTCGGGATATCATAATTCCCATAAACAACAGGAAACTGGAAATAAGAAGGGTGGCCACTGGCGCCGCCTTGAAACCAGATTTTTCCTTCATTGTCTTGGGTAACACCCCACTGGGATCGATTATTCCCAGTCGGTTCTCGGAGTACACCGCCTGGGGTCCAACGGATGCGGAACGCATTATACGTGCTATACATCCAGTTGTCCATTCCGGTATATAAAAAGGCCTGTTGGTGTTCGACGTTACCCGCTTTGCCGTAATTGGAGGTAAACAATTCTTTTTTGTCGGCTCTACCATCACCGTCTGTGTCGGTGAATCGATACACGTCATCTACATTAGATTCCATGGTTAGGATGCTGTTTTTTCCAAATGGCATCACAAATCTGGGGAAGATGAGGCTATCAACAAAAATATGGTGCGATTCATAGACCCCGTCGTTGTCCAGGTCTTCATGCATCGAAATCTGGCCGGCCGGAGTAAGCTCTCCCGATGCATCAATATCTTGCATGTAGGTACGCAGTTCGAGGACGAACATTCTTCCATTTCCATCGAAAGCAATAGCTCCGGGCTCCTTGATAACCGGATCGGTTAGGACGGGTGAGAGTGTGTAGCCCGGCGGAAGTACGAATTGAGCTTGTTGCTGAGCAACAGTCAACGGGAGTACTGGAGGCTGGGCAGTGATAGTATCCTCTGGGGAAATGGTGATTTTGTAGGGTTTGATATGCTCAACATCTGATTCAAATTGTTCAACAGGTGTGTTTGATGAAATTTGGTCAGGAGATGGAGTACTGCAGGATAGACCTATGAGAGTAACGACAGCACTAAATAACACTGAACGAATTGGCATGGGGCGCATTCTGATTAGAAAGTTTCTAGATTAAGCACATCCGTTTTATGGTATGGGGTTTTATTCTAATATTCAACCTGGAACTTGAAACAGATAAGCCAATTACCATACGGCTTTCTCCACCTAAAAAAATGTGTATATGTTGAAGTCCCGTCAGATAGCAATCCGGCCGTTTTTCCTGGCTTTTTTTCTCGCTGGCCTCGTTTGTATGCCCTCTATACTCTTCGCCCAAGTCGGCCCTGTGTTTGAAGATGGAGAGGCGCAAGTGGTCCCTGCTTTTGAAGACAAAGACTCCTGGATCCGTGAGGAGTTGTGGGTTGAAACAGAATTTGACTCCGATGGCGATGGGAAGTTAGATAGGATGCATGTGGCTGTCGTTCGCCAGGCTCAAACCGAGTCCGAAGGGTTAAAGGTACCTACGGTGTATGGATCAAGTCCGTATTATGCTGGCACTGCAGAGAGTGGTTTGTATTATTTCTGGGATGTTCAACAAGAGCTTGGCGCAGAGTCTCCAGAACGTGTCCATCCCAAGCAACCGCAGCTTCGGCTTCGGCCGGGGATATCGAATGGGTACATTGATACCTGGTTGCCGCGTGGATTTGCCGTGGTGCACTCTTCGTCTCCAGGTACTGGATTATCAGAAGGATGCCCAACAGTAGGCGGAATTAACGAATCGCTGGCTCCAAAGGCCGTTGTTGATTGGTTGAATGGACGCGCTAAAGGCTATACGTCAGTTGATGGAGATGAAGAGGTTGCAGCAAGTTGGTCTACCGGTAAAGTAGGAATGACAGGGACGTCCTATAATGGAACGCTTCCTTTGGCCGCTGCAACTACTGGAGTTGAAGGGCTTGAGGCGATTATACCTGTTGCACCCAATACCTCTTATTATCATTACTACCGTTCTAATGGACTGGTGCGCTCACCGGGTGGATATTTAGGTGAAGACATCGATGTTCTTTATGATTTCATCCATAGCCGGGACTCAGATAAACGAAGCTACTGTGATCAACATGTGCGTGATACAGAGATGGTGGAAGGGATGGACAGGGAAACCGGTGATTATAATGACTTCTGGGCCGGAAGAGATTATTTGAATGTGATCGACAATGTTAAAGCAGCTACTTTGATGGCTCATGCCTTTAACGATTGGAATGTTATGCCGGAGCATAGCTTTAGGATTACAGAAGCATTAAAAGCGCGGGGCGTGCCAGTCCAAATGTATTATCACCAGGGAGGGCATGGAGGGCCGCCACCCCTAGAGAGAATGAATCGATGGTTCACGAGGTACCTCTATGGGATCGAAAATGGCGTGGAGAATGATCCCAAAGCCTGGATCGTACGCGAAGGGGAAGATCGGCAAAAACCTACCCCTTATGCTGACTACCCTAATCCCCAAGCAGAATCTGTACCTGTGTATCTGAAAGCCGCTGAGGTTAAAGAAGGGGGATATAACGGAGTGGGTGGTTTAAGTATCACACCTCAGCCTAATCAAGGAACAGCCGGATTGATTGACAATGTTTCTTTTGATGGTAAATCTCTGGCAAAAGCCGAATGGACCCAGCATCGTTTATTGTACGTTACCCCAGAGCTTCAGGAGGATGTTCACCTCTCAGGGGAAGCAACGATTACTGTAAAAGTAGCAGCGAACAAGGAAGCCATGAATCTTTCGGTTTGGCTCGTTGCATTGCCCTGGACCGAAGGCCGCCGCCGAAGCACGGGAGGTGTCATTACACGAGGTTGGGCGGATCCACAAAACCAGGAGTCTATTTCTAAGAGCGACCCACTTGTTCCTGGTGAATTTTATGAGCTCACCTTTAAACTCCAGCCTGATGACCAGGTTATTCCAGCAGGCGAGCAAATTGGTCTAATGATTTTCTCGTCCGACAAAGAATTTACCCTCTGGCCCGAACCAGGAACCGGTATGACAGTCGATTTGGGTGCTACCTCTTTGAGTCTGCCGGTTGTCGGCGGAATGCCGGCCCTTCAAGAGGCGTTCGGCAACGAAGCCCAGTAAAGTGCAAGGTGCAAGGTAAAATGGAGCTTACTTTGCACCTTGCACTTTATTTGATGAGCATCATTTTCCTCGTTAGTTTCTCGCCGTTTGATTGGATGGTGTAGAAGTACATTCCTGAAGGAAGGCCATCGGCATCAAAAGTCACTGAGTGGGCGCCGGCATTAACAGAGCCATCAACAAGAACATCTACGATTCGTCCTTGCATGTCATAGACAGACAAATGAACCTGGCTGGTTTCCAGTACGGTGAAGGGAATCGTCGTTGTTGGATTAAATGGATTTGGATAGTTTGTCTCAAGGGTAAACATCGAAGGTACAACGGGCTCATCACTTGAAATGATTGGGCTGGGGCGTTCTTCAAAAGCACCTATGTGAAAGGAGGCTTGTGTATTGGGGTTAGAGCCTTCCACGGTAAATGCTATGGTTAATGAACGTCCAGGCGCATTAGGGTCACCATCTAGACCAAACGGTGTGGCTGTCAGGTTCAATTCACCTTGTTCGAAGGTGCCTTTCAGGTAGTTTCCGCCTGAATCTCCAAAAAGTGCATAGGGGGCCACGGACTCTTTACGTCGTGCATCCGTTGGTGTGAGCTCTAGATACACATACTGAACCTGTTGGCCTTCATCGGTGCGTGTTTCGGCTCTCACATTTAGGTGAGGGGGAAGAGATTCAAGGTTTAACACATCTCCTTGCTTGAGGGATGAAATTACTTCATCTGTGTCCGCATCAATGAGGGTGAAACTGACGATCTCAAGAGGAAAGGGGTCGTTATGTCCTCCATCTCCACCTCCGTCATCTACAACCAGGTCAGATGTTTTAGTCAATAGCGCTACCCAGTCGAGGTGCTGGTCCCTGGGTGCCAGGCCTGCAAAATCATGGCAATCACCAGCCATATAGATTTCACCGATTACCTCTAGTTCTCCCCCCGTCCTTGGATTGTACCATTCTAGACGATACGTTCCCCTTGGGACTTCCATGAACAGCGAGTCTCCTTTGGGTACATAGACCGCATACAATGAGTCAGGAATGGCAAATACATATTCATGATCTTCCAACGTTACGTTCTGAAGGGATTCCATCCTGGTATAGGGGAGATGCGTTTGGAAAAAGTCGAGCGCATGATGTGTATATTGCCACATTGCATTTCGTGTGCGCCAGTTCTCCGTATTGAGATCATTATTGTCTGTTTCAAGGCCAAAATACCATTCGACGCCACCCCCTCCAGCCATTAAGGTACCCCACAATGCTTGAGCACGGATAATATCGTGATTGTTATCTGGCCCGTCTTCTGAGACACCTTGCTGGTAGGGTCCCAATTCATCCAGAGAAACGATCCAGGGACGTTGTGCTTCCGCGGATCGTTCGAGCCAGGCCCGTACCTCTTCGTGGATGTCTTTTGAATCTGCAATCTGTAAGGAAGCGCCTTCGAAATTGTCATTGCCCAAGAGAGGCGTGTAAACATTATTCTGGTCTCCGGGATACGTGTGAACTACAATCGGGTGGTTATAGGCGTCCAACTGACGTATATAACTTGCATATTGCTTTAATTGCTCGCTGGAGACATCACGACTCTCTTCTCCTAGATTCCACGTTAGCGCATGATGATGACCAAATCGAGCGATGAGTTCGCGGTAATAGAGCTTACGCTCTGTTCCTAAATCCCCATTATTGATAAGAAGCTCGTTCTCCGTCTCTTGTAGAACGACATGAAGCATCAGCCCAAGACGATCCATATGGTCAAACACTATATTCCATTGATCTAGTTTGGATACGTCGAACTGAAGCCGGTTTGTAGGAGAGGTCCAGGGCCACACATCATTTCCATCTCCATCCACATTCATAGTGACAAAATAGACGGCATTCATGCCCGTGCTACTCAAGTAGTTTAAGGCTCCAATCAAGCCTCTACCGCGATTGCCTTTCCAGGTTGGATCGTTTGCTGTCCAGTCTGGAAGATGAGCGTCATAGGTTTTGATATAATTGGCGCCTGCGTGATTATAGGTCCCGTCAAAGTCTGTATAGGCGAGCAGGTTTTCCGGACTATTAGCGCCGCCTTTTAGGAAGTACTCTCCGTTATCAAATTGCAGATAGTGTTTGTCTACATACCGAAGCATCCCTTTGCCACGATGGTCTCTTCCTGTTTTGTCTGTGTCCGATACCGTGAACGTACCGGTAATCCCATCTTGCTCAGTGGGGGTGCCTGCAAAGGGGTCATCAGCGATAGATACGTTTTCTCCGCTCCTAAAAGAGATCGTGTAATTCCACTCTCCAGGAGAGTCCGGTACAAAATGAGCGCGCCAGGAGGTCCCCTGTGTTTCACTGGTTTCAGCTGCATTGCCATCCGCTGCAAAGTAGCCGGGTACCTTGAATTCATGCTGGTCCCGGGAAAACGTTACGTCAAAGCGGTAGTCTAGAAACGGATTGAGATCTCCAGTTTCGTCTCCTTCTGGACCATTGAGTGTTAAAGCGATTGGGTGATACTGCTTACGTTCACCTGAGAGCTCGATAGAAGGGGATCCATTGTCTCCATCTCCGTCGCCTCCGTCGCCTCCATCATTCCCATCGTCATTTACCTCGCTAAAACTAGACTCTGGTAAAGAGAGGTCAAGAGGATTCGGTACATTATCCTTGTAGAAGTGAATACGATCAATGCGAAGGTTTTCGGATCGTCCTGAGAGATAAAGGGTGTGCACCCCTTCCGATAACGTGTAGCGCATGTTCTCAAATACGCCAAAGTCAGGTTCTAGAATGGAATCGAAGGTGAAACCGTCATCCATTTTATCGGCAGGATGCAACGCTTTAGACCAGGTCCCTTCATCCATGCGTGCCCAACAGTCATTCCACATATCGCCAGCAGGTGCTCCCTGGTGGGACATGCGAAGCCTTACATTGTAGTCTCCGGGGTCCGAGATATATACCGTAAATGCAAGGGTACCTACATTGGGTGTACCGAAAAGGTTAGGGCCATCCCAGCGAAGGTATCCTGAACCGGTGTACCCTTGATCAAAAGATTCGATAACCCAATCTCCTTCGGGAGTTACTGATTCAGCCTGTATAACAACGAGGCCTCCAGATTCAAGATAGGCTTGTGTCTGTGCCTGTACATTTGTTGAAGATCCTGCCAGCACAGAAAGCAAAATCAAAATAAGTAGAAGAGCGGGAGCAATTGAAACTAGCGTGTCATATTTATGATTAACACCGGCAAACAAAGCGGAATACATGATAATTCGTTGATGAATTCATAGTTCACAAAGAAGGGATGTCGATCCCTGCGCCTTCTCTCATCAATCTTGTTTAAGAGAATTGATTATGTATTCTGATGGGTTTTCCTTTTTTGCCACCGGCATAGCGTACAAGGTTCAACGTTCAAGATTTAAAATTGGGTGTAGGGGCTAAAAATCCCTACATTTATGAATTCTTATGCCCCACTAACTTGGAACGTTAAACGTTGAACTTTGAATTTAAACGTAGCGCCCTGATTACTGGCTCTGCAACTGGAATAGGACGGGCGGCTGCTGTACGCCTTGCCAAGGCCGGGATCAACATTGCCATTAACTACTCACG
>JAHQVL010000186.1 GCA_019634345.1 Rhodothermaceae bacterium | reverse complement strand
CCATTTCATCATTACTCAACTTCGTTTTTTCCTGCCATGCGTCTTCCTTCGCATCATATGCATACACATAGACTGCTCCTCGGCTGCTATCGTGCCTCGGTGCACTGACCGCAAGCATATCCTCACTAAGAGCGATTGATGTTCCAAAAGCATCTCCGGGCTCAGCATCCCCGGCAGTTAGCAAAGCAGTTAGCTCCCAGTTGCCTTCAGCTGTTTTCTTGAAAAGATAGACGCCTCCAGCCTGTTCTTTGTGGCCAGTAGCTGCAACAGCTAGTAGACCATCTTTAAGTATCAATTTGCGCCCAAATTCATCTTCTTGGCCAAGCGAAGACACCGGAAGGGTCCCAGTTCCTTGCCACATACCTTCTTTCTCAGAATAGAGATATATCGCTCCAGCACCATCATTTACTGAGCGAGCGCCTATTAACAATTGCGTTCCATCATAGGCAAGCGCACTACCGAATCGATCTCCCCGAAATCCGTCATCCAATGAAAGAACTTCGTACTCTTCCATGTTACTCATCTTAAACACGTATACTTCACCAGGAAATCCAGCATTTCCTGTTTCGCCTACAAACACATGTCCCTCACTCATTGCAAGAGAACCGCCAAAGCTTTGCGCATGAGCAGGAGTACTTAAAACACATAAAACAATAAGGGTAAATAACAAACGTAGGGCTCTCATTATTGAGAAGGGGTTGATTGGAGGATTACTGACAATAATGTAACAGATATCAATATAGGATGCCTCGCTAATATTCCCTAACAAAAAACATCCTACATGAACCAACAAATTAATTGCCGGACAATCCCCCTTCTAGAACACCCAAAGCAAAAGCACCGATCTCGTCTTTAATTCTCCCTTGAAAGCACACTCAAATAGTTAGTTACGCTTGGATGCCCCCACTCTGCTGGGCCAGCATGTTTGTACCGAATAATTCCCTTCTTATCTACAATGAATGTACTCGGCAACCCTTTTCCCTTAAAGATCGTAGGGATTTTTCCTCGACCAATATAGAGCGGCAAGTTGTGTTCATTTTCAAATGCATCTACAATCTGCTCTTGTTCATTTGATATAAGCAATATTACAATCTCATCTGGATTCAATGTGGTCTGCAGTTTTGCAATTTCTGGCATCTCCTCTATACAGGGTCCACACCATGTTGCCCAAAGGTTTATGAATAACACGTTGCCTTGAAATGAACGAAACGGAACAACTTCTTTATCTCTAGCAATAAGGCTCCATTCAGGGTCAATGTATTCAAATATATTACCGGAAACGGGTTCAATAGAAAAATCAGGGAGGGCACCACTATAATAGCCTCCACCTACAGGACCTTCCATTGACACATGATTCCTATTAAATTGCGGGTTAAACGCAAACAAGAGCTGAACCCCAACAACAAGTATAATCCCGGAAAATATCCCAAGGAGAAACAAGACAGACGTTTTCAATCCGAATAGCCTCTTATTCTATTCTGATGCAATCATTTTCAAATAATCTACCACAGCTTCATCGCCCCATGCAGCAACGCCACTATGCACGTATCTAACAACTCCGTTTTTGTCTACGACCATTGACTGAGGCAAAGATCTTGCGTGAAGCACTTCGGGTAAATTCCCATCACTAATATATATAGGAACGTTATGTTCGTTTTTGAACGAGCGAACGAGATACTCCTGCTCATCTGTATACAGCATAATCACAAATTCATCTGAATCTAATTGCTCTTTCAACCTGGCGATCTCTGGCATTTCTGCAATACATGGTGCGCACCAGGTTGCCCACCTACTTAAGAAGAGCACTTTGCCCTTAAAGTCATGAAAAGGGATCTTCCCTTGATCGGGAGCCAGTAAATTCCAGTCAGCATCAATGCGGTCAAAAACATTTACTGCCGGGGGCACAATCGAAAAATCTGGAATATCACCTTTTGGCGCACTTAATGTTTGTAAGTCTTTATTTCGAAGATAGTCATATACCATCTTCGCAGGATATACATCCATATAAATTCCCAATATTAAGGTAATAGTGGCACCAAGCAACAGGCCCAGTCCATATGAAATTATATTAGTCATGTTCAGTTACATCTCCTTGCTTGACTCTGCACCACCGCAGACGAATGGCTCCTGAGGATTTTCCATTTCTGACAAAAGCCCCGGAGGACTGTCATTCGTATGATAGTTAAGTTGGCTTGCAAACCTGTCATGAACAACCATTTGAACACCAGAGTAAGGCGCAACAGAATCTCCTTCATACTCAGCCTGAGCGATCTGTTCACCACCCACGAGTATTTTCAAAGTAGACCCTGCATTCATGGACTCCGCCAAACGAAGATAACTATCCCGAATGTTTCGCACGAACAAGTCCACTTGGTCTTCAGGCCCGGAATACGTTCGTACCCACGAGTAGCCGGTATTACTTGAACCATGTATAGCTATACTAACTGGGTCAGAAGACTTAAACACCGAAAAAGACAAGGCGCTTCCTACAAGTACAATTACTGCTATTATGTAAAATATAATTCGTTTCATTTTTTTCCACAAAAAGAAGTTCGACACCCCAGTATGCTGTGGCAGCTGAGATGCCGAACCGGTTTCCAATGACTAATTTTCTTTTGTATCGCCGCCCATTCCCTCTAACCAGCACTGTGTGCCTCCATCACAATGTTCACCATCATAATGGCCACATCCCTCACAATTAAATTCGATGTTACCACACGTAGCACCTTGGATAGCACTTGTACAACAACACTCGGTGCCCATACATGTACAAGGCTTCATCCCAGAAGCTGTTGATGCAGCACTTAGATCGCTCAACGCTCCTTTTGGCAAAAAGCCAAACCTGAGTGCAGTTATATCGTGTGCGGCTAAAACAGCTGCAGGAACGACCTCTGCATCGATCCCTACTGCAGATACTGTTTCGTAAGTGACCTCGCCGATTGATATATCAACCTCAATCGATCCATCAAACTTTTCTGCAACAGCAGTAACAACACCCGCCGCTTCGCTAATGAATTCGTCGGCTTGTGATTGAACACCCACAAAATCTCTTGTCCACTCTCCGAATGCGCTTTCGCCTCGAACAGTAACGATTACTTCTGAATCTCCTGCGGTTATCTGGTCGCCGGTGCATCCAGATAAAATTGAAAACAGGAATAGACCTGCATACAATAACTTGGTTTTCATCATTTTCCTCGGGAATACTTATTAAGTGTCTTAAAAAAACACTCAGCTGAATGTGCTCTTAAAGACAATCCCCCATTCAAAACATAACCTGTAATGAAATTACGTTACAATATCGTTGCAACATTAACGCCCTCTACCTCTCGCCTTATTGCATAAGAAGTCAAATAATGATACATTCAGCACGTATTTTACGGCCCGCTTCCTCTCAATCCATTTCCCAATGAATACATTTGTTCGTTTTTCTATTCTACGTACATCACTACTCGTGTGTATTTTATTGTGCAGCGCGTCATGCAAATCAGTATATGACGCTGCATACTATCGTACACTAGAGGCGTTCGGACAGGAAAAGCGTGATATTCTCGTAAATCGCGTGGATGACGCACGTGAGAGTCAAGAAGACGCAAAAGAGCAGTTCAGCAGTGCGCTTGAGCAATTTACAGTGTTGATGAACTTTGATGGTGGAGATCTGGAGCGCGTCTATGATAAACTAAACACTGAGTTTGAACGCAGTGAAAGCCGAGCAAAGCGAGTGCGTGATCGAATTGATGACGTAGAAAATGTAGCGAATGCTCTTTTTGATGAATGGGAAGAAGAACTGAATCAATACACTGACCCAAAACTTCGTCGATCGAGTGAGCAACAGCTTGAAGAAACAAGGGACCGCTACGAAGAAATGGATCGCGTAATGAATCGCGCTGCTAGCAAGATGGACCCTGTGCTCGATGCATTTAGAGACCAGGTTCTTTTCTTAAAACACAATTTAAATGCGCGAGCAATTGCTTCTCTTGAAGATACCGCTGCTGAGCTGCAGTCCGATGTTGCCTCTCTGATTAACGACATGGAGGCCTCTATAAATGAAGCAACTTCTTTCATAGAGGAGATTCAAGGAGGCGCCTAATCACTCAATCCATTTCTCAACCGCGTGTCTAAAATCAGCTTCATTTCTGGCTCCAATCCAGTGGTGCTGAATGACTCCGTTACGATCTATTATAAATGTAGTTGGTAATTCATACACGTTGTATTCTCGCGACACCAATCCAAATTGATCAAGCATCACTGTAAAGTCAAAACCACCAGCTTCAATATAAGAGGTCACCTGCTCAGGCGTCTCTTCTTCATTGATGGCAAGCACCACTAAGCCATCGTTTTTACGCTCATTATAGATGGTATTAAGCGCATCCATTTCAGCACGGCAAGGCCCGCACCACGTAGCCCAGAAATTAACAACAACCACGCTGTTTGAGTAATTTTCAAGACTCACTTCCTCCTGTTGCTTTAACTCGATCAACGAGAAATTTTTGGCAGGAAGTCCATATAATGTCAATGGTATTTTTGGAAAAGCCTCAATATGGGTAACTCGATCCGTTGAATCTGGTGGCGCAAATACAAACAATGAATCTGGTATATCCTGGTTCAACATGGCGGTGCTATATGATGTTGTTTGCCTGACTGACATCGGCCCATAAGGTGAATTGGGTATATAGGATGACCTACGCTCTTGCAACACACCCAAGTTTGCTCTATCAACCCATAAAATCATCGAGACGGACTGTCCTGCCGTTTGATCAGTTGGTTTAGGAATCACTTCTAGCAAGTATGAAGGCCTCACCTCTCCCCCAATTTCATAGGTTGTATCTAGTTCAATGACGGTTGCAGATTCTGCTAACTCATCAAGACGAGCGTATGTACTTATCGGATTAGGGAAATCTGATCGAAGAGATACAGGAAGCAGTGTACCAGGGCGCTTCATATACTGTCTAGATTCTGGATGATGGGCCCAAGTCATGGTATCATTGATGACGAGCTCCCTGGCCCTCTCTCCTCCGAGCCTAATCATATACTTAGAAGGCAATTCTTGAGCAGTCCGCAATTTGTAGCCAGTCGTTTGGGATTGACGGCCTCTGCGCATGCGAACTGAAACATCACCCTCAAAGTGGTAATCACCTAAATCCTTGTACATCTCTGCAATTGCAAAGACCAATGAATCGGCGCTAATCGATTGTTGGGCATTTGCCTGGCTGGCAACACAAAAAAACAATATAAAACTAACGAGTACTCGCATGTGCTTCTAAGCAGGAAGAATCATACACCTTATACCTCAGCCTCATTTCGGCTGATTGCATCATCGAGATCGGCAATTCTATCATAGATGTCAAACGGGATTTCATTACTCATTGAAAGCACCAATGTGTTGATGACACGCGCTTGCTTATATGATTCTCCGGCATGGAAGAACTTACCTTCCTCTTCATAAATAGCACCATCCTCCTTGAGCAAATCGGCCAACGCAATCGCAAACTGCGTGTGGAATGCCCCCTCAACAATACATAATTCGTTTAGCCGTTCTTCGGAGAGATCCAATAGATCATTCCGATGCACATTCCATACTCCCAATAATGCAGTTTCAATATGGGAACGCGCTTCTTCATAGGACCCCTCTTCGCGAAGTCCAATGATTCGAGCAATAACCTGGATGATCTCTTGTATTTGACGGAGAATATAATCTTGCTGAAACATCTTACATACCTTTTATTGCAATCCACACGTCTTCATCTACGGGAATGCCTTGTGCAATGTTTTCTTTTCGCTTCGCAAGGGTTCGTTGACCCGGATAATACACCTGCTCTCCCTCATTCGACGGAGAGGCATGAAGATGCGCTACAATTTCATCCAGCAAGGTATTTGCATCTGCAAAATCTGTGAGCACAGAAATCGCGATAAAGCATTGAGATAACTCTGTTTCTTTCAAAGGGTCGCTTGAAATACGATGCGTTGCCGTCCCGGCAGACATAACAGAAGCAGCCATGTCAAGCACAATCGACAATGCGGACCCTTTCCAGAACCCAATGGGCAGAGGACGATATGAAGCCTCTATTGCTGCTGGGTCACTCGTCAATTCACCGTCATTGGTATATCCCCCTGGTACTGGAAGTGATACCCCTTTCTTTCTATATGATGCGAGCGCACCATAAGAAAACTGGGACATTGCCATATCGAGCACAACGTGTCCTTCTTTTCGTGGTATTGAGATGATGAGCGGATTATTTCCAATTCGAGCCTCAGTTGCCCCCCAGGGAGGGAGATTTTGATTCGTATTCGTCCAGCAGATGCCTATATAACCCTTATCCGCTGCCTGCCAGCCATACGTCCCCCCTCGCATCCAATGGTTTGTATTACGAAGCCCGACCATCCCAAGGCCGTGTTGACTTGCCAGCTCAGTGGCTCTATCCATCATGGCATATGCATTCAGATTCCCGGGCCCTAAGCGACCATCCCACTGCTCCACAGCTCCAAAGCCAAATATATTCTCAGGCTCCGCCTCAATGTCAATGCAACCAAGCTCAATCATCTTCATGAACCGCCCAAACCGATTTAATCCATGTGAATAGACACCATCTTGTTGGGTCTCTGTAAACAATGTGGCGCAATTATATGCTCGGTCTTCAGCAAATCCTGTTTTTCTCAGAACACGTACTAATTCAGTATGGATAGTTTCATACGACAAGCGCATAGACAATAACGTTCAAGGTTCAAAATTCAAAGTTCAAAGCAAACACCCTGAACTCAACTAGATCACACATCAATCATCGCCTTTACTACACCCTCGTTTTTGTCGAGAAAGGTAGGAAAGGTATCTGCTATATCATCCAGACTGGTTCGGTGGGTGATCCATGGGTTTAGGTTTATCCGCCCTTCTTCCAGCATTCGGATTACATAGTCAAAATCTACTGGCGTTGCATTTCGCGAACTCATTAGCGTAAGCTCTTTGCGATGAAATTCAGGATCAGAGAATGACAAGTCTCCAATGAATAAGCCAACTAAAACGAGAGTGCCACCAGAACCTGCAAAATTAAACGCATTTTGCATTGAGGTAGGATTCCCCGTCGCATCAAACACTATATCTGGTAATCCTCCCAACGCCTGTTTTAATTTCTCAATAGGCTCACCACTTGGATCCAGCACTCGTTGGACTTTCAGAAAATTCTGACAAAAACGCCTCCGGGTTGCATCCATCTCAAAAACAATGGGGTCTGCACCAGCCAGGCGGACAAACTGGGCAACAGAAAGGCCAATTGGTCCTGCGCCTATAACCAGGACTTTGTTACGGGGGACTACATGTGCTCTCGACACTGCATGCGCACCAATCGTTAGCATTTCTACCAATGCCAGATGCTCTAGGGGTAATGATTTCGAGGGGTGAAGTTTATTCAGCGGGACAGTAAGCCACTCACACATCCCACCGTCTTCATGCACACCGATGACCTGCAGACGCTCACAGCAGTTGGTTTTTCCCTGTTTGCAAACAGCACACAACCCACAGTTGTAATACGGTTCTACAGAACAGAAGTCACCCACTTTTATGCCAGGGGAAGGTTGTCCAAGTTCTATAATCTCAACCCCGAGCTCGTGACCTAAAACACGGGGATAGGAGAAGAAAGGCTGATCTCCTTTGAATGCATGCAAATCCGTTCCGCATACACCTATACGCCGAATTCTTACTAGTGCATCACTGGGGCGATTCAATTCTGGCTTTGGACGGTTAACCAGGGAAAAAGAACCAGGTTTGTCTAAAATGACTGTTTTCATTCAGGAGGACGTTGCAACTTTTAGCATCTCTTCACAAGCCAGGCAGCTCTCAAGGATGCGTTTTAAAACAATAACCAATATCTTCTCTTTCCTACTTCAAAACAACCCCAATCTCGCAGGCAATTCAATATTGTCAATCAAACCTTCCACCTGTTTGATTAATCGCATTGCTGCACACTAAAAAAACATAAACACTATGCCTTATCTCCTTGGTTTGGATTCGTCTACAACAGCAACAAAAGCACTGCTTATTGACGAAAAAGGGAGGGTACTAGGAGTTGCTTCATCCCACTACGACTACGAAACCCCGCATCCTCTGTGGACAGAGCAACATCCGGAGCTGTGGTGGGAAGGCACAGTGAGTAGTATCCGCAAGTTGATAGATGAGTTGGACGTTGATCCAAATCAAATAACAGGCATTGGACTAACGGGGCAAATGCATGGCCTGGTACTTTTAGATAACAACCAGGAAGTCCTCAGGCCAGCTTTGTTGTGGAACGATCAACGCACGGGGTCGCAGTGCAATACAATTCGAACTCGGCTTGGCAAGGAAAACCTCATTGCAATAACGGGTAATGACGCGCTTACCGGATTCACAGCACCGAAAATCGTATGGGTCCAGGAAGAAGAACCTGACATCTATGCCAGGGCCCGTCATATCTTGCTTCCAAAAGATTATGTCCGCCTCAAACTTACGGGCGAACTGGCTTCCGACAAAGCCGGCGCTGCAGGTACCTTACTCTTTGATGTCGCAAAACGAGATTGGTCTCCAGAAGTCCTGAAGGCACTTGATATCAACCCCTCATTCATGCCGCAAACGTTTGAAGGCACAGAAGTAACAGGGCGCCTCACCCGAGAAGCATCCATCGCTACTGGACTCCCTTCGGGCATACCTGTTGTAGGCGGCGGCGGCGATCAGGCCGCACAGGCAGTAGGAGTTGGCGCGGTAAAAGAAGGCATAGTTGCGTTGACTCTCGGCACATCCGGCGTCATCTTTGCCTCCTCAAACACACCTGCGATTGAACCCGATGGACGGCTTCATGCATTTTGCCATGCCGTCCCAGATCGCTGGCACATGATGGGGGTCATGCTCTCCGCTGCTGGTAGCTTGCGATGGTATAGAGACACAACAGCCCCGGACGTTTCTTTTGCAGACCTCTCCCAGGAGGTTGAATCAGTTCCTCCAGGCTGTGAAGGACTGCTTTTCCTCCCCTACCTTACAGGAGAAAGAACCCCTCATCCTGATCCGTATGCACGCGGGGCCTTTATCGGTTTAACCGTTCGCCATCAGCGTAAACATATGACACGCGCTGTACTAGAAGGGGTTGGTTTCGGCTTAAAAGACAGCTTTACACTGATCGAAGGTTCAGGGCTCCCAAAGGCAGAGCGCGTGCTCATATCGGGTGGCGGCGCAAAGAGCCCTCAGTGGCGTCAAATTCTTGCTGATATCCTGAATGCAGAGCTCTCTACCGTAAATACGGCAGAAGGAGCCGCCTTTGGTGCTGCACTGCTTGCCGGTATTGGAGCCGGGGTATGGCCAGATATTGATGCAGCCCATAATGAGGTTATTAAAGTTACTGGAACAACAAAGCCGAATCCTGCATCCGCCGAGCGATATGACATCTTCTACAGGCTGTACCGAGAACTATACCCTGCACTAAAACCTGCAAATGACGCCATTGCAAAAATGGTACTTGAGCAGTGAAATAATCAATTCCAAAGCCCTAATTTTATGGACGCAGTCGTTCGGGCACAATATCCAGATACTCAGGGTGACGCCGTATAAATAGCTTCACAAAGGGGCACATAGGGTGCACCTGCATGTTGTTTTCTCTTGCTTCATCCAATACATGTCGAATCATTTTATTCGCAACACCTTGTCCTTCATATTCTCGAGGAACTTCTGTGTGTGTGAAAACGATCATTTTCTTCGTAGGGATATATTCTATTTTTGCCTTTGCACTGCCTAAGTCAGCTTCATACTGCTTAGCCTTCTCGTTATTTATAATATTGAGGCTATTGAGGTCTATTTTGCTCATTGTCTTTTTCAATTAGATGCTGGACTTTTAAGATACGCCAATCCCCATTGCTCCTCTACATATTATTTTCTATTATCCGACCTTTCTAAAGCCTCAAGGCACAGAACTTGCACCTGCCCCGGATGCGCTACACCCTATCACCAATCAAGCCAAAGAACCATTTATATGCTTAAACGCATCGGATTACTACTCATCCTACCTCTCCTTTTTAACCCATTTGCATCCGCACAAACAGCCTCCTGCATTGGGGGACTCGCTGATGGATACGCCTGTGACTCGATTGACCTCAAAGCCTTTCTAGATATCACTGAAATGGGAGGTACGTCTTCCACTGAGGCCAATGATATCTGGGGCTGGACGGACTCAACTACGGGCAACGAATATGCCTTAGTTGGCTTAACAACAGGGACAGCATTTGTCGATGTAACCGATCCTGAGAATCCTGTTTTTCTTGGAGATCTTCCAACACAGACCTTTTCTTCGCTTTGGCGAGATCTGAAGGTGTATAATGATCACGTATTCATAGTAAGCGAGGCCAGCAATCATGGCATGCAGGTATTTGACCTTACCCAGCTTCGCACAGCCACCTCACCTCCCGTAACTTTTTCTAACTCTGCTTACTACGATGGATTTGGCAATGCTCATAATATCGTTATCAACGAAGATTCTGGGTTTGCATACAGTGTAGGCTCAAATACGTGTGCCGGCGGACTGCACATGGTCGATATCACAGACCCAGTCAACCCGATTGATGCGGGATGCTTTTCAACTGATGGATACACGCACGATGCGCAATGCGTCATTTATGATGGCCCGGACTCGGATCACACGGGAAGCGAGATTTGTGTGAACTCAAACGAAGACACCATTACCATCGTTGATGTTACGGACAAAACCAATCCAGTCCAACTCTCACGCATCGGATATCCCAATAGCGCCTATGTTCACCAGGGCTGGTTTACAGATGACCTGCGCTATTTTTATCAGAACGATGAATTGGATGAATCCGGCGGAAACACCAGAACACTGATCTGGGACCTGGAAGACTTGGACGACCCCTTTCTTACCAGTGATTACTTTGGTCCTACAACAGCCATTGACCACAATCTCTATGTAAAGGGTGATTTGGTATACGAATCAAATTACACAGCCGGCCTTCGAATCCTTGACATAACAGATCGACTGAACCCTGTAGAAGTGGGCTTTTTTGACACCTATCCCGCAAACAATGCAGCGTCTTTTAACGGCGCTTGGAGCAGTTACCCCTACTTTGAAAGCGGCATTGTCATTGTCAGCAGCATCGAAGATGGACTTTTCATCCTGGAACCTGTTCTCGATGGAACACCCCCTCCTCCTCCTGCTGATGGAACCATGCACATTGTCTCAATATCAACCGAAACCATTAGGAGTGGCGGTGGCGGCACAGTGGAAGCTACTGTAGTTATTGAAGACGAAAACGGAACCCGTGTTAATGCAGCAACGGTAACAGGTACGTTTAGTGGCGACTTATCAGGTACCGATACGCAGGACACAAACTCAAGTGGAGAGGCGGTACTTGCCTCAGACTCTTTTACGGCCCGCCCGTTTGATCTGGGAATTTGCGTTGATAATGTGACCCATGCTACTCTTTCGTATGACCCAGCATCAAATGCTGATCCAGCTTTTGCTTGCGAAAGCGATCCAGGTGGCAATAATACGCCTGTTGCAAATTTCACGTTTACCACAGACATACTTACTGCAACCTTTACGGACACAAGTACTGATAGCGACGGGTCTATCACAACATGGGATTGGGACTTTGGAGATGGCAGCACATCTACCTTCCAAAACACGAGCCACACGTATGCTATAACAGGCACCTACACCGTTTCACTCACAGTTACTGATGACATGGGCGCTTCGGCATCCACTACTTCCTCCGTTACGGTCTCAGACGGCACAGGCGGCGGCACCATGCATATTGAAAATATCACAACCTTGGTAGTCCGTACTGGTGGGGGTAGCGGCTTTGGAGAGTCAACGTTTTTGATTCATGATGATGCAGGCAATCCTGTTGCAAATGCGACAGTCGATGCTACATTTAGTGGCGATTTATCAGGCACAGATTCTGGTGTTACTGGGTCCGATGGAATTGTTGTTTTGGAATCAAATAGTTTTAGCTCCAGGCCATTCGACCTTGGTGCCTGTGCAGACAACGTAACCCATGCTAGCCTGGCTTACGACCCTGCTCAAAATACAGATGCGAGCTACTCCTGCTCCGGTGCCGCTCCACAGGTTGGGATGACTCGCTCAGATGATGAACTCGGCAAGGCACTCGTTCCAACAGAATTTGGGATCAGCCAAAACTTCCCGAATCCGTTTAACCCAACGACGGTCATTGAATTCAGCATGCCTCAAGCACAGCATGTATCAATCAAGGTCTACAATATGATTGGCCAAGAAATGGCTATTCTGGTTGATGAAGTCAAAGACACGGGGATTCACACTGTATCGTTTGACGCAACGGGTTTGAGCAACGGTCTCTATCTTTACGTTATGGAAACAGAAGGATACGCAGTCACACGGCGCATGACTCTCATGAAATAAACCATAGGCATTTCAGATTTGGCAAGGCGGTCAGGGTTAAATCACCTTGACCGCCTTGCCGTTTTAGAGTAGTCCTTGTCTGGTTATTGTGTGTTATCTGTATAGGGTTCGTTTTTTTCATCAACTAGTGCCCCTCCTAGTTACAGTTGTTGCCATTGAGAAGACACGCAATGAGCCGAACTGCATTTATAACAGGAGCGGATGGTTTTGTGGGGCTAAATCTCACTCAAGAGCTTCTGCACCATGGGTGGACAGTGTTCGCCTTGCTCCTTCCCTCTCATTCCAGCACTTACCTGGACAATATGGGTGCGACCATATTAAAAGGCGATATCACAGACAAAATATGTTTATCCAGGATTTTCCCTGAAGATGTTGACGCCGTTTTTCATGTTGCGGCAGATACAAGCCTCTGTTCATCCAGAAATGAACATCAAACCATTGTTAATGTCATTGGAACCCGGAATGTGGTGGATGTAGCCCTGGACAAAAAGGCAAAACGGTTTGTGCATATGTCGTCTGTAGCTGTGTTTGGATTCCACAATAACCACATCCATGAAAAGACACCATCAACGGTGAAGGACACTGAGATCAACTACTTTATCTCAAAAGCCCTTGCTGAGCAAGAAATTTTTGCTGGAATACAAAAAGGATTAGACGCTGTCATCATTAACCCGGCCAATATTATCGGTCCTTACGACACCAAAGGGTGGGCTCAAATATTTATTAAAATCAAAGAAGGGGAATTTTCGGGGATTGGTGCTGGAGGAGGCAGCTTCTGTCATGTACACGAGGTAGTTAGGATAATGCGCATAGCGGTGGACAAAGGACGAAAAGGAGAACGATATATTCTTGGTGGCGAAGACGCTAGTTACCATCACCTGGCTTTAACAGCCCAAAAATCCATTGGTGGCTCAGTGCCTGACAAACCAGTCCCTGCCTTGATGATGCACTTCATGGTTTGGGTTGTGCTATTTTTCTATACCCTTCGCAGAAAGGAGCCTTTTTTAACACCAGAAATTGTCAAGCTATCTACCCATTGGCTGTGTGTCAACTCATCAAAAGCCCAGGAAGAACTGGGCTACAAACCGCAGAGCCTTGACACAATGATCACAGATGCCTGCGATTGGCTCTCATCAGAAAATCTACTCCCCAGGTAAGCACCATTCAACCTGCTACTGTCCTACCCTAGTACCCCCTGACAAAGAGTAAAAGCGCATCTTTTTTTGCACTATGTCGTAGCACGACGTATACTATGTCCCACTACGACATACCTTGCCATACACACTATGATTCCCAAAGCATTAGTTGCAGCTTCTATCAAGCCTTTTGTCCTCACCATCCTCTCAGAGGGAGACAGCTATGGATACGCTATCATACAGCGTGTTAAAACACTAACGAGAGAGCGAATCAAATGGACAACAAGCACCCTGTATCCTGTGTTGCATGGCCTTGAAAACAAGGGCCTACTCGAAAGCTACTGGCAATCTTCTGAAGGTGGGCCAAGGCGAAAATATTACCGTATTACTGCAAAAGGCCGCAATGCAATGCAAACCGAAAAGCAACAGTGGCTTGATGTACACGAGGCACTTATGCAGCTTTGGTCTCCCGCACCTGGTTTACTCCCAAATTAATTCCACCATGTTTGATCTTGAAAAAACCATTGCTGCCTGGCGTCAGCAATACCAACATCGCGATACTATTTCTATCGACGATCTTGCCGAACTGGAGCAACACTTAAGGGATGAAATCTCGGACTTAGTCTCTACGGGCTTATCAAAACAGGCAGCGTTCCTTCGAGCGGCTAAAGAAATGGGAGACTTTGATTCAGCTGAGATTGAATATGGTAAAGTATTTTGGTCGAAAGCAAAAAGAGAGCAGCGGCTCAGTGATGCCTTTTCAAGCCGCCTTTCAATGCTCAGGAGCCACTTTCGCATCGCGATACGCTCCATGGTCAAACAAAAAGTGTACGCAATTATAAACATTTTGGGATTAGCGGCCGGGCTTGCGTGCTTCATACTCATTTTCCTGTTCGTTCAGTTTGAATTTTCTTACGACACATTCTATGAAGACGTAGACGACATTTATAGAGTGACAAAGCGAAATCCAGGCGACGTTTATCTCGGTACCGATCATTTTGCTCTCACACAGCCCCCCTTAGCTTCAACTCTAAAGAGAGAGCTTCAAGAAATTGAATCAGCAACGTCATTTGCCTACCTGGAGTCTTTGATAATTACCACCGAGGCCACATTCTGGGAAAAAGGACTTCAAGCAGACCCTTCCTTTTTCCATGTATTTGGACTTCCTCTTGCCCAAGGAGACACAGCCACGGCCCTAAGCAACCCCTTCTCTATTATTCTCACGCAATCCCTTGCTATTAAACTATTCGGCAATCAAGATCCCCTTGGTCAAGTACTGACCTTAGATGAGAATAATCAATACCAGGTAACAGGTGTTATCTCTGATCCCCCGAGCAACTCAACCATTCAGTATACATTTATTTCATCCATTTTATCGGACGAATACTACCAGCAGCAAATAGCAAATACTCGCTGGAACAGTAATTATATGTACACTTTCCTCCACTTGAGAGAAGATGCACATATTGCTTCAGTAGAATTCAAAATGCCGGCTTTGGTCGACAAATACCTCTACCCTGAACAGCCAGACTTACAAGCCTCCGACAAAGAAGCTTTTTACTTTCAAGCCTTTCAAGATGTCCACCTGAATTCTACAGCAAACTTCGACCTCGGCCGGCATGGAAGCAGGACGCAAGTCTTCATGTTCATCGCTATAGGAATCATCATTTTACTTCTTGCTTGCATCAACTATATCAATCTTGCGATTGCTCGCTCATTAAAACGATCTCAGGAAGTGGGCCTTCGTAAAACCATTGGCGCGGTTAAGTCGCAACTATTCAGGCAGTTTATTGGTGAATCTTTAATTATAACAATCACTGGGATGATTCTGGCGCTCGGCATTGCATATCTATGCCTTCCCGTATTTGCAGACGTAGTAATGCGTGATATCTCCTTTTCGAATCTCTTTTCAGGCACCTTTCTCCTCGGCCTATGTGCTTTGGCAATAGTCACTGCTGGTATTTCAGGATTTTACCCGGCTTCCTTGATGGCCTCGCTAAATCCCATTGACGCCCTAAAAAAAAGCATCAGCAATGTACAGAGGCGGTTTAACTTTCAACACGTTCTCGTTGTAACCCAATTTACAGCTTCAATTGTACTGATTACTTGCGGGTATATAATCTATCACCAATTGGATTTTGTTCGAAATAAAGAAATGGGGTATAACCGCTCTCAGATTGTAAACGTCAATATTCATGATAACAACCAGGAGCTAAAAGAACATATTTCTAGAATCAAATCCTCCATCCAGGAAAATGCAGAAATCTTAGCCGTTTCGGCTTCTCACTCTCTCCCTTCGAACATTACGATGCAACAAACCATCTTAGGATGGCAAGGCGCTGATGAAGATGACCGTTTATATCTCCATGTAAATGCTGTTGACTACAACTTTCTATCGCTCTATGAAATTGACATACTAAGTGGCCGATCATTCTCAACAGGTTTTCCTTCAGATGCTCAAACGGCATGCATTATCAACCAAACTACTGCACGCTTATTGGGATGGAGCCCAGATGAGGCTATCGGCCAGTCTTTTATGCATGATGACGTTCTGCGAACGGTAATAGGTGTGACCAAAGACTTTCACCTGCACTCTGTTCATCACGCAATCAAACCCCTCCTTCTATTTATCGATGATGGAGGGCGCTTTGATTATTTATCGATCAAAGTAGCCCCCGGTAGCTTGCCACAGTCCCTGGATAGCATCGAAGAAATCGTTCAAGAAGCATCCACTTTTCCATTTGAATATGCCTTTCTTGACGAGCAGTTTAACCAGCTTTATGCAAGCGAAGAAAACCTGGGCAATACACTGGGGTTCTTCACTATTATCGCCTTCTTGATTGCGTCCCTGGGCCTGTTCGGTCTTGCCGCTTTTTCTGCTGAACAACGCAATAAAGAAATTGGAGTCCGGAAGATCTTGGGCGCTTCTCCCAGCAGAATCGCCTGGATGCTGTCAAGAGAGTTTAGCGTACTTGTCTTATGCGCAGCGCTTATCGCCACTCCAATTGCATATATCGCCTCTCACAAATGGCTGCAAACATTTGCTTATAGGGTTGAGCTAACACCATTGGTCTTTTTAACAACTGCTCTTGTGGCTCTACTCATTGCCCAGCTTGCAGTGGGGTATCAGGCTTTTCGTGCAGCCTGGACCAATCCTATACATGTTTTGCGTGACTAAGAGCGAGCCTACTCTCCGCAACGGTCTTCTTTTCCCATATAAACAATCGCATTTTTAATGTACTCATTCAGAGGCTCCATCCCTACTTCAGCCCTGAGTATATCTACGTTTTCTTCGTTTTCGATATGGCCTGGAATTGGACACGCATTGTCATCATAATCAAGTTGAGTTCCATACACCTGCGGCAGGCCTTCTGCGACTCGCACCCGATCCGTCAAGTAGGCGACATTTTTACCTAGCGCCTGCCCTTTTTCAAACGTCGCATTCAGATGGTGCAGGGCTTTTTTCTGAAATGCAGGATCTGCATCGGCATGCTGGACAATCAAAAACAAACTCTGGGATCCGTCTTCTCCAATCTTATCAAACCCAGGCCATCCATGTTTCTCAATTATTTCTCTCGCACGGTGTATGTGACTTAGAAAAACAGAATCTTTTCGAGCCCAATCAGAAGCCTCTACAGTCTCACCCGCCTGGCTTTTCCGTATGATTTCGTCCTGCACGGCTTGATCTTTTTGCGCCATGTGGAGGAGTTCGGTACGCAATTCAGAGTTTTCCATTTTTTGTGAAGAGTTCTGCGCTAGCACCGGGCACATGAAGACGGAGGATACAAATACAACGGTTGCACAAATTCTTATACTGAGGCGGGGATTTAAACTCATTACTAACCTGCTATAATCTCATTAAACCAAACTGACTCACTTGACGAAAATCAGCATATCGAGTTGCACAAGTGAATGCGATACAGATGATTATCTCAACGGCACCCCGCATTTTAATATAAATCTTCAAATTCAATGGCACCCTTTCTCCTTAATTTACCCATATCAATCCTGACAAATTGCACATTCTTTTCTTTTGGAAACAGATCTCATTTATATTGTCTATGTAAGCGCTGCTGTCAAGAAGTTCTCGAAAGAGGAGCTACTATCCTTCCTCTCATCGTTCAAACGCAGTAATGAAAGCAAAGGAATTACAGGAATGCTCTTGTATTGCGAAGAGCAATTTATCCAGGTTCTCGAAGGCCCCAGAAGCACTGTTGAGCAGTTATTTGAGAAAATCAAAGTAGATCCCCGTCACAATACAGTGCTCAAACTCTTTGAAAAACCCATTGATCAGCGATGTTTTCCGGAATGGTCAATGGGAATTCATATTTACGAGAAAGAAGAGCTTGCTGAAATTGAGGGATACAGCTCCCTACAAGATGCACTAAAAAAGGGAGATGCATCAACACAACATGCACATGTTGTCTTTAGGTTGCTGAACACCTTTGCTCAAACTGTGTGCTTCAGGCCTTGAAGAGCCTCCACCGCCACATTCTAGGGATTCTGGCTGCCGACCAACACGACAGGACCGCCGCCCGTAGAAATGCGGGCTGCATCAGCAGCAACTTCTTGCATTCCAGGAGTACTCATCGCCTGCTGCAACGCCTCCTGCGATGGGAATAGCATAGCAAAGACCTGATAATAAGCAGCTGGCCCGTCTGGAGTTGGGAAAAACTTGGTCACTGTATAAGGAAGAGGCGCATCATCTGGGATGCCTGCTTTTTCATGAAGCAGCTCCAGATGAGCGATATAATCCTTATCAAACTGCACCGCATCAGTAGGTTGAGGATACATAACCATCAAGGTAACTCCCGCCTCATTCTGGGCTTCCATTGCCTCAGCGGTAGAGCGTTGTTGCCCAGTTGCTGTGCATCCAGCGAACATAACAGTGAACAGTACCAGGCTTAAACCAGCAAGTCTCAAATTCTTCATAGGTAAACGGATGATGGGGTTAGAATTAAATGGCAATGAGCTGGCGACACAATTTGCACTGGCAATGTAGCTACCTATGCCCAATAAGGCAAGACGATTAGCCACACTCCAAATCATAGTCCTTGGTTACACCTTCTATGTACCCTGCTATCCCACAGCACATTACTACCAATGAGCAGAAAGTGAGCAGACTTCGGTCTTCTATGTGAGCGATTATCCATCTTAAGTTGCATGAAGCCTATAAAAAACGACTTCAGAACTACGATGAATAAATCACTACTCACTCTTCTTGCTTTCTCGCTCTTCACACTCTTTGCGTCTTCCACGCAGGCTCAAACTGCGAGTAGGCTATCGGGAACGATTACTCATTCTGGAACATCACGTCCCCTAGAAGGGGTCAACGTCTTGATAACTGAGACAGCGCAAGGTACAGTAACCAATCGCGAAGGGAAATACAGTATAGATCAAATTACACCGGGTTGGTACACCTTAATTGTCCGAAGAATCGGCTTCAAGCCAATCGAGGAATCCCTCTTCATACCCGCAGATACGACACGTCTATATAACGTTGCATTAGCTACATCAACAATCCCGCTTGATGAGATTCTTGCTCAAGCAGATCGACCATACTCAGCAGCTTCATCATCTACAATCAGAGGATTTGATCTACGTACACGACCTACCCGATCCTCTCAGGACCTTCTACAACTGGCTCCAGGATTAATCACCTCACAACACGCCGGTGGAGGGAAGGCGGAGCAGATCTTCCTAAGAGGGTTCGACGCGGATCATGGCACCGATGTCGCCATCTCGGTTGACGGCGTGCCCGTTAACATGGTATCGCATGGTCACGGGCAGGGGTACGCTGATCTCCATTTTCTTATACCAGAGTTAGTGGAGGACATAGAGGTATACAAGGGACCATATAATACACGTTTCGGCAACCTGGCTACAGCAGGTGCCATTACGTTCTCCACAAAAGACCACCTGGAGCACAACATGATCCGCCTGGAAGGAGGCCGTTTTAATACGGCAAACCTGACTGCCCTTTATAGAATACCTGTTTCAGAAAGCGGGCATCAGGGCGCCTATTTTGGGGCACAGTTTCAAAACACAGATGGCCCAGTAAATAGTCCTCAAGAATTTCAGCGATTCAACGTATTTAGTAAATTTCACACGCATCTAAGCGAAGAAACCAAACTATCCTTCAGTATTAGTGGCTTTAGCTCCGCCTGGAATGCTTCAGGACAGATTCCTACACGAGCCATAGAACAGGGGATCATCGATCGATTTGGCAGTCTCGACGACCTTGAAGGGGGTACCACGGGAAGACAGGATGTCAACTTAACCTATACGGCAAAAAAAGCCAATGAAGCCTTTGAGATCCAGGGATATGCCACGCGCTACAACTTCAAACTCTTTTCCAATTTCACGTTCTTTCTCGAAGATCCGCTCAATGGCGACATGATCGAACAGACGGATGACCGAAGAATGGTAGGAATTAACAGCTCTTATCGATTCACCAGGACCGGTGGGAGAACGATATCAACATTAACCCTTGGAGGCGGTTTGCGTGCAGATGATGTAGTTGTATCACTCTGGAAAAGCCCCAATAGGTCCAGGCAAGAAAACTTAATTGATGCTGATATCTCAGAACGTAATATATCACTGTGGGCTCAAGAAGAGTGGGTCTTTTCGACTCGCCTGAGACTGCAATTAGGACTTCGCGGCGACTATTTCACCTATAATGTAAATGATCGGCTTGAAGGAGTCCCTTCATCCCTTCCTCATGTATCTGGGTACGCACAACAAACGATACTTAGCCCCAAAGCCAGCCTTGTATTCAGCCCAGCTTCTTCATTAGATTTCTTTACCAATATAGGATCTGGATTCCATTCGAATGATGCCAGAGCGGTTGTGCAAGGGCAACGCGTAAAAGACCTGCTCCACGTATACCATAGAGAACAACTTTCTGATACTGACATTGACAATAAACTGCAGGAGCAGAACGTCGAATCTTCCCAGGCAACAACGGGCACACTACCAAGGGCCATAGGCTCTGAAATTGGATTCCGACTGAGAATCGCAGATCGCATGCACGTTTCAGCAGCAGCATGGCTACTCCATCTAGAAAATGAATTCGTATATGTTGGAGATGGTGGGTTCACCGAAAGAAGCGGAAGAAGCAAAAGATATGGGGTAGATATCGAAACTCGCCTCGGCATCACTCCCTGGCTATCAGCAGATGCGGACGTCAATCTATCAAGAGGCAGGCTACTAGATGAACCCACAGGCCGGGATGCAATCCCATTAGCACCTCGTATCACATCCACAGGTGGTTTATCCATGATCCACCCAGGGGGATTTGAAGGCAGCTTACGGTACATCCATATCGGAGACCGGCCGGCAAACGAATCAGGGACCGTTTCAGCCAAAGGATATACTCTTTTCAATCTTCTAGCAGCCTATCAACCAGGTGCAATCAAATTCTCTATTGTGCTTGAGAACCTCTTCAACATCGAATGGAACGAAGCACAGTTCGACACAGAGTCTCAACTAATTGGCGAGTCCGCCCCTGTTTCAGAACTCCACTTCACTCCTGGTAATCCTCGGTCAATACGAATAGGTGTCAGTTATTCCTTTTAACAGTTTTTCTTTCCATTATTAAAGGAGCATTATTTGTTGTGTAACTAGAGTATATTGGCCCTATCCGGATACAAAACCCAACGAATGTTGTTTTGAGCTTATTTATTATCGGATTGGTTGTTTTGCTAGTTGGGCTTTCCGGCCTGGCCTTAACGGCCTTCTTGGCCTATTATTTCCCAGCCAACATGGTTCGCTCCACCATGGCGGCTGGGGCCATATCAATGGGAAGTTTAGCCTCTCAGGTCCCTGAGAAGAAAAAGATATTCTCCTTCCTGTTTAAACAAGTATTTTATTGGAGACGCTGGTCTGATCGAGTTAGCAATGCCCGCCAGCTTGCTTCCCAGACAACATCTCGTGTCAAAGAGATAGGATTGTGGAATACAACAAAGAAAGGAGTTAGATACCTTACTGTATCCATGTGGAACATTCTCGTCAGCTTTGTAAAAACACTGCTGCTACCTTATGCCATTGCAGCAGGGATATCCATTACGATGATCATTTCTGGCGGGTTCTGCATGATGATAGCGTTTGTAATAGGGGT